>DASZJC010000032.1:0-12424 GCA_035948495.1 Xanthobacteraceae bacterium
TGCTCGACGGTTTTGGGTTCGATATCGTCCAGAACGGGGCTGTCATCGGCGGCTCCGATGGGGACATCGAGTACGGCCGGCTCGCCCGCAAGCGATAGTTTCCGGCAGCCGCCCTCGAGCGCCCACCGGACTCCGGGCTAAACCACCACCCAGCCGCGGGCCGGCGCGATCTCGTACTCGAACTCGCGCGTGTCGGGGCACAGCACGAGGCTGTCCGGCCGCGCGCCAAGCCAGGCGGCCCACCAGCTGAAGCTGCTGTTGGCGATGATGAAATGGCGGCATTTCGTCATCAGCCAAAGGTCGCGGACGTCCGCGGGCGTGTCGCTCGTCGGCTTCGGGACCGCCTGCTCGACCCCGGCAGGGAAAAACCGGTCGAGGTCGGCAAGCGAATCCCCGAAGCAGAAGAACCGCGCGTCGGGCACGCGCTTGCGCATGGCCTCGATCGCTGCGGAGTAATAGCTTTCGTCCAATTGACGAATCTGCGCGTTGGGGCGCGTTCCGCCCGACCGGACCTGATGCAGCTGCCGGAAGTGAACGCCGACCGCGTTGCAGCCGAGGATCCGGTCGGCTTGCGCGCGCGCCTCGAGCGAAGGCGCGAACACGAACTCGAGCTTTCGGCGCAGGCCGTCGGCCTGATCGGCGAAGTATCGCTCGTTTTGCCGGTACCCGAACACGTGGACCGTCGGGAAGAAGCGCATCGAGCCGGCGACCGTCAACGGGTCGTATTGCAAATGGCTGCGCTCCCCGAGGATCGGGCCAAGACGTGGCGGCACGAACGGAAGCACCGCGCGCAGCCTGCGGTATTGGCGATGGATGAATTCCGCCGGCGAGGCTGCGTCCCTCAGCGCCGGGTTGCCGAGATTGAAACATCCAAGCGCATATGTCCGGCGGTAATAAGTGTCGCGCGGGAAAGCCGACACGTCCAGAATCAATTCGGCGTCGTTGCGCTGCGCGAATGCCCACGCCGCAGCGTAGATGAACAGCTGGTTGCCGATGCCGCCGACCAGATGGGCGATGACCCGTCGCATATGGGCCGAACAGCGGCTCCGACGTCAGCCGCGCACGCCTGCGGCCCTGGCGTGAGCAACCGGGGCCGCCGCCGTCATCTGGTCGTAAATCCAGCGATAGGTCTCTTCCAGCCCGACCTCCAGCCGGATGCTCGGCTCCCAGCCGAGATGACGCCTGATCATCGTGTTGTCCGAGTTTCGTCCGCGCACGCCCTTGGGGGCATCGAGCACATACCGGCGGGCGACTTTGATGCCGGCGATTTTTTCGATGATATCGGCCAACTGATTGATCGACACCAGCTGGTTCGATCCCAGGTTGATCGGCTCCCCGATGTTGCTGTCGGTGATCGCCAGCGTGCCGCGCACGCAGTCGTCGATGTACATGAAGCTGCGCGTCTGCTCGCCGTCGCCCCAGATTTCGATCTCGTGATGTCCCGATAATTTCGCCGCGGCGATTTTCCGGCACAGCGCGGCGGGCGCTTTCTCCCGCCCGCCGTCCCAGGTTCCGTGCGGTCCGTACACGTTGTGATACCGCGCGACGCGGGTCTTGAGCCCGAAATCCTCGGTGAAGTGGCGGCACATCCGCTCGGAGAACAGCTTTTCCCAGCCGTAGCCGTCTTCCGGCATGGCCGGATAGGCGTCCTCCTCCCTCAACGCGATCACCGCGGTGTCGGTCTGCTTTTCCGCCGCGTAGACGCAGGCCGACGATCCGAAGAAATAGCGGCTCGCGCCCGCTTCCCGCGCCGCCATCAGCATGTGGGTGTTGATCAGGACCGACAGCATGCATTCGGCCTTGTGGGTCTCGATGAACCCCATGCCGCCCATATCGGCCGCCAGATTGTACACCTGCGAGGCGCCGTCGGCGGCGGCGCGGCAGGCCTCGCGGCCGCGTAAGTCGGCAACCACGTTCTCGGCGTCCGGGTGCACCTGATACCACTCGGGCAACGGCTTGATGTCGACGCAGCGTACGCGCTCCCCGCGCTCGAGCAGCGAGCGGGCGAGCCATCCGCCGATGAACCCGCCGGCGCCGGTGACAAGAACCGGTTCGGATCGGCTCGCCGCCTTGGTTCCCACCGTCATTGCTCAATCCTGCCCAAATCGCCATGCACCTCGGTGCAACGCTGACCCCGAGGAAGTCGGGCGGACCATAGTGGGATGCCGTCCGCGACGCAACGGTGCGACGACGCAGACGAGCCTTGACGCATGGGAACGGCGCAACCTACGAACCGTTGGCGATACGAGCTTCGGCCGCTTCGCCACGACGAACTTGGTCGCGAAGCCGGGGAATGCGTGAATGCCATCGCGGGGCCTTGAGTAAATGTCATCGAGAATCGTGGGCACGTTGCGCTCTCTCATCGCCCGCAAGGGCGTGCTGTTCCCGATCAACCATTTGGTGCTTGGTCCGCTGGCCATCTGGCTGCTGTTGCAGCTCGCGCTGCTGGAGGGCGTGAGCAACAAGCGGAACTTGACGGTACGCCTGCTTGCGCTCGGCTGCGTGGCCATCTTCGGTTACTTGTCCCTTGTTCTGGGGCGCCGCGGCAACGCCCGGCTGCTCCCGTGTTTCGCCGCAACGTGCATCGTCGCCGAACTCCTGATGCGAGCGACGGGTTCGTTTGGGATGGGCCTTGACCTCGACTGGCGCTACCCGCGGCCGTATTTCATGTTCAGCAGCCCTCCCAACGGGCGTATCACCGTGCCGCCGGCGCAAACGGGCGGCGGCGATGCCGATCGACAAATCCGATTCAACAGCGACGGATTTCGCATCGACGGAGAGGTCTTGCTCCCCAAGCCGGCGGGCGAGATCCGGATATTCGTCTTGGGCGGCTCGACCGTCGTTTTCGGCACGCCGCTTGCAAACTCCATTCCCGGAGCCATCGAGACGGCGTTGCGCGCCGGGGGATTGCCGCAGGCGCGGGTCTATAACTTCGGCGTGGCAAGTTTCCTGTCCGGCCAGGAATTGGCCCTGCTGGTCCACCACCTGGCTGACCTGGAGCCCGATTTGGTCATAGCCTACGACGGAGGGAACGACCTGTTTTCTCCCTGGCTGTACGATCCGCGGCCCGGGTATCCGTTCAATTTCATTGCCTGGGAGGAAGCTATCAACAAACTTTCCAACACGGGCAACAGGTCGAAAAGCATTGGGAATCTCACGCAGGACAGCGCGCTTCTGCAGGCGCTCGTTGGGACTACCGAATGGAACATACGCACTGGCCTCGACGGTCTGCGGCGCAATGTCGGCTTCGAAAGCGAGCAATGGAGGCGCGCCCTTGTTCACTCCTATGCACACAATATTGCGGCGATGTGCAGGGTTGCCCGGGCGAACGGTGCGTTGCTTGCCGCGTTTTTCCAGCCGATGCTGCCCTATTCGACAATGCTCGATCCGCGCCAGGTCAAAATGTCGGGCGGTGCCGAGATGGTCGCGGGATTACGCGAAGAGCGTGGGCTGGTGCCGGCGGCGATCGCCGCGCAGATGAATTCGGCCACACCGGGCTGTCGATTCGACGATCTGTCCGACTTCTTCGAGGATGCCCCGGCTACTTTCGTCGATATCATCCATATCGGCGACGAAGCCAATCAGCTGATCGCGCGGCGCGTTGCCCGCGACCTGCTTGCATGGGACGCCCTGCGCTCGCGCGCGGGCGCGCGACGATGAGAGCCGCAGGCGGACGTCATGCGGGAAATTCCCGGATCGACGCGGCCATTCCACCGGCCATGGCCGCGTGATCGAAGGCGAGGGCGCAAGTGACGACCAAGGAACGCGTCTTTGCCTCGATAGCCGTGCTGCTGGGCGTTCTGGCGAGCCTCGCGGGACTAGAGATTGCGCTGAGGTTTCTCCCGGTCCACACCGGGTTTCGCGTAGCGCCGGTCACTGCCCAGGCGCCGGTAGCCCACCTCCAGCCCAACGAGCCGTTCACGTTCTCGACCGGATGGAACTTCCGAAACGTCAACCGCGGGCGCATCAACAACGCGGGATTCGTCAACGACCAAGACTATCACAAGCAGGATTCAAAGCCATTGCTCGCCGTAGTCGGCGATTCATTCATCGAAGCCCGGATGGTCCCTTATGCGGACACCCTGCAGGGACGGCTGGCAAAGGCGCTCGAACCGGACTTTCGCGTCTACAGCTTCGCGGCCGGCGGAGCGCCGATGAGCCAGTACCTGATCTGGGCGTGCCAGGCGGTGCACGACTACGGGGCCAAGGCAGTCATCATCAACATCGTTCTGAACGACTTCGACGAAAGTTACATCGAATATCGCGCGAGCCCGGTGTACTGGGTCTACGTTGCCGATGCGCACGGGCAGCTCCGCTTGCAGCTTTCCGAATATCGCCAAAGCACCATACGGTCCGTCCTCTCAAAGAGCGTGCTTGCCCGCTATCTCATGATCAACCTGAAGCTCGAGCATTTCATTCAAACGATGCCGCTCTGGCGTGCGGCGCCGCCGAAGCAGGCCGACGCGGCGCCGGCGCAAAACGCCGGCGACACTCCCGATGATGCCGACGCCCGGCGCATTCGCATTTCCCACGCCGTCATCGATGCGTTCTTTCGCGACCTCAAGACCATGGTCGAGCTTCCGCCCGACCGGATCTTGTTCCTGATGGATGGATTCCATTATCCCGAGGCGGCTGCCGCCAACGCCGGCAGCTACGTCGACCGCATGCGCCGGGCCTTTCTCGCCAAGGCGGCCGCCTTGGGCTACGGCGCCATCGACCTCGATCCGCATTTTTTTGCGCATTATCGCAAGCATGGCGTCAGCTTCGAGGTTCCTGACGACGGCCATTGGAACGCAACCGGACACGAAGTTGCGGCAGATGCGGTGCTGTCGAGCGACTTCCTGGAGCGGTTGCGTCGGACGCCATGACGGCACCATGATGCCTTGCCCGACCGCACCCGAGGTGGAATGATGATCCTGAGCCGAACGGAAATAGACCGTCGCGTCGCCGACGGCAGCATCACCATCAGCCCTTATTGCGCCGCCCAGCTCAACCCGGCGAGCTACAGCTATCGCCTCGGCCTGGAAATCAGCGAATTGAGTTCGAGCGGCCCAGCGGGCGAGCCCGGCGATACGGTCGTCGAGATCCCTGAAGTCGGCATGTTGCTGCGGCCCGGTCGGTTGTATCTGTCGCACACCTACGAAGTGATCGGCTCGCGCGAATGCGTCGTGACGCTGATGGGGCGGCCGGCGATCGGGCGGCTCGGGTTGTTTGTGCAGCTCTCGGCCGACCTCGGCAACATCGGCGACGCACATCGCTGGACGCTCGAGCTGACCTGCGTGCAACCGGTCGTGATATATCCGCGGATGCTCATCGGCGAGCTGACGTTTTGGGAGACGACCGGAGAGTTGGCATTCTACTCCGGGCCATACACGCGATTTTCCCGGCCTACCGGCAACGTGCGCGACCTCTATTAGCTCGCATCGGAAGACAATCATGATCCTGACCGGACCTGAAATCGTTCGCCAGCACGGTTTGGGCGCGATCCGCATCGACCCGTTCAATGTCGAACAGGTGAACCCGAACAGCTACAATTTCCGCCTCGGCCGGACCGTCAAGGTCTACAAGAACGATGTCCTCGATCCCAAGGTCAAGCAGCAGACGGTGTCGATCGATATTCCGGACGACGGTCTGGTTATCGATTCGGCCCGCATCTATCTCGCCCATACCGAAGAAGTGATGGGGAGCGATCGCTTCGTTCCCATCATCCACGGGCGCTCGTCGACGGCGCGAATGGGCCTGTTCGTGCACATCACCGCCGATCTCATCGACATCGGCTCGTACAACCAGTGGACCTTGCAATTGCACGCCGTCCAGCCCGTGCGGATATTCCGCGGCATGTTGATCGGCCAGGTGACCTTTTGGTGCGTGCGTGGCGAAATCTCCCTCTACGCGGGGCGGTACCAGGGCGCCATGGGGCCGCGCGAGTCCGAGAGCTATCGCGACTTCGACCCGCCGGAGGCCGAAGCGATCTGATCGATCCGTTTGATCGACAGCGCGGGACTGACTTTTGGCCGGCGCAGGTTGCGCCGGAAATATTTGCGGATTCTCATAAACGGCGCAGCACCTGGACATCGCCGGGGGCCGCTTCAGCGGCGCGAGCGGCGGCGTTGCTCAGCGCCGGTAGAATGTCTTCCACTTTGTCAGCAATCAGATAGGTGAAGAGGCTGGAGGAGTGCAGGAACCCGAGACCGTTCATGTGGTCGATGAGTTCCAGCAACGGGTCCCAGAATCCGCCGATATTTGCGATCAGGATCGGCTTGTTGTGCCGCCCCAGTTGAGCCCAGGTGAGTTGCTCGACCAGTTCCTCCAGCGTGCCCATCCCGCCGGGCAGCGCGACGAACGCATCGGCCCGTTCGAACATGACGCGCTTGCGCTCGTGCATGTCGCGCGCAACGATCATTTCCTGCGCGCCCGCGAGCATTCTCTCGTTGTTGACGAGAAATTCCGGGATGACGCCGGTCACCGCCCCGCCGTGCGCGAGAACCGACCGCGCGAGCGTGCCCATGAGCCCGATGGATCCGCCGCCGAAAACCAGCCTTATGCCGTTGTCGGCGAGAATCTTTCCGAACCCTCGTGCGGCCTCGGCGAAGCTCGGGTCGACTCCGGCGCTGGAGCCGCAATAAACACACACCGCGCGAATCGCGTTCATCCGCGCGCATGTGGCACCGCCGCCCGGAGGCGTCAAGGCGGCGTCCGCTCGAGGCCTGCCGTGGCTGCGTCAAAGGTGTACAATGGCCGTCGCCCGCGGCGATTGGAGTTTGCGGATATGCGCGCAGGCGCCTTGTTCGGCATGATGTTCGGCCTCGGGCTCGGTGCCGTCGCCATCGGCGTGACGGTCAGTCGCCTCGTCATCGGGCCGGCAGTCGAGAAAGGCGCGCAGCCTCCGGTCGTTCCTGTGGCCGCAGCGGCGCCGCCCGTAATATCCTCTGCGGCGGCGCCGGTAGCTGCCATAACGGCACGGCGGCCCCACGCCGCGCTCGCGCGCACGCACCGCCGGCCCACGGTCGTCGAGCCGACGCCGCCGGCGAGCAGGCCGGCCTCGGACGATATAGCGCAGGTCGCTGCGCCGCCTCCGGTCGTAGGCGGCGACGCGCCGATCGCCATCGTCCGCGGCGGGCCCCCGGTGGGCTTGCCGGCCTCACGCGCCCCTGGCGCGCGCATCATCCAGGTCGATCCGGCGGCGGACCGGCGCTGAGCCCGCGCACGCCGACGTTCACGACCGGACCACAGGCTCTGCGGGGTGCCGCGCGGCGAAAAACCCTCTATATGAAGGCGGTTCGGCGGTCCATCGGGCCCGTCCGGCGCCTGGACTGTGCATGAACGATCAAGCTGCCGCTGCTGATGCCGTGCCGATGTCGCGGGTGACGGTCGGGCAGGCCACGCTGTTGCGCACGCTCGTGCATCTGTGGCCCTACATCTGGCCGTCCGACCGCCGCGACCTCAAGCTGCGGGTGTTCGCGGCGACGGCGCTGCTGTTTCTCGCCAAGCTGGCGACGATCGCGGTTCCGTTCACCTTCAAATGGGCGACCGACGCCCTGGTCGGGAAGGGCACCGCTCCGGTCGCCGCCTCCTCGTGGCTCGCCTGGACCGTGGCGGCGCCGATCGCCATGACGCTCGCCTACGGCGGCATGCGCATCGTCATGGCCGTGCTCGGTCAGCTGCGTGACGGCGTGTTCGCCAAGGTGGCGATGCACGCGGTGCGCCGGCTTGCGTACATGACCTTCGAGCACATGCATGCGCTCTCGCTGCGTTTCCATCTCGAGCGTCGGACCGGCGGACTGACCCGCGTGCTCCAGCGCGGGCGTGACGCCATCGAGACCATCGTGCGCATGGTGATCGTGCAGCTCGTCCCGACCGCGGTCGAGGTGGGGCTGATCGTCGTCGTCCTGCTGCGCGCTTTCGACTGGCGCTACGTGCTGGTCGTGCTGGGCACCGTCGGCCTCTACATGGGGTTTACTTACGCGGCGACCGAATGGCGCATCGGCATCCGCCGCAAGATGAACGACAGCGACGCCGATGCCAACGTCAAGGCGATCGACTCGCTGCTCAATTACGAAACGGTGAAATACTTCGTTGCCGAAGAACGCGAAGCGCGCCGCTACGACCGCTCGATGGCGCGCTACGAAGACGCGAGCGTCAAGGCCTATACGTCGCTTGCCGTGCTCAACGCCGGCCAGGCGGTGCTGTTCACGCTCGGGCTCGCCGCCGCCATGGTGATGTGCGCCTACGGCATCATGGCGGGCACCCAGACGGTCGGCGATTTCGTGATGATCAACGCCATCATGATTCAGCTCTACCAGCCGCTCAACTTCATGGGCATGGTCTACCGCGAGATCAAGCAGGCGATCATCGACATCGAGAACATGTTCGCGCTCCTCGGGCTCAAGCCTGAGATCGAAGACCGGCCCGGCGCGGCGCCGCTCGCGGTCACGCACGGCGCCATCCGCTTCGAGGACGTGACCTTCGCCTACGATCCGGAGCGCCAGATCCTGCAAGGAATCTCGTTCGAGGTGCCGGCCGGCCGGACCGTCGCCGTGGTCGGCCCCTCCGGCGCCGGCAAGTCGACCATCTCGCGCCTGCTGTTCCGCTTCTACGACGTGACCGGCGGGCGCATCCTCATCGACGGGCAGGATATCCGCGACGTCACCCAAAAGTCCCTGCGCGCGGCCATCGGCATGGTTCCGCAGGACACGGTGCTGTTCAACGACACCATCCGCTACAACATCCGCTACGGCCGCTGGGAGGCGTCCGACCGCGAGGTGGAGGAGGCGGCGCGCCTTGCCCAGATCGACGGCTTCATTCGCCTCGCACCCAGAGGCTACGAGACCGAGGTCGGCGAACGCGGCCTCAAACTCTCCGGCGGCGAGAAGCAGCGCGTCGCCATCGCTCGCACCATCCTCAAGAGCCCGCCCATCCTGCTGCTCGACGAAGCGACGTCGGCGCTCGACAGCCACACCGAGAGGGAAATCCAGGATGCGCTCGACCGTGTATCGAAGAACCGCACGACCCTGGTGATCGCGCATCGGCTCTCCACCATCATCGGCGCCGACGAGATCATCGTGCTCGACCAGGGCGTGATCGTCGAGCGCGGCAGCCATCAGCAGCTGCTCGCCGCGCGCGGCCTCTACGCCAGCATGTGGAACCGTCAGCGCGAGGCGCAGGAGGCGCGTGAGAAGCTTGCCCGCGTCGCCGACGACGAGCGGGCGCCCAACCGCAACCCGCCGCCGATCGAGGAAACACTGGTCGAGCCGCCGGAGGTCGAGCCGGCGGCTGCCGCCGAGTGAGACTGACGGCGTCGAACACCATGTCCATCCTGGCGTCCGTCCGCGCGCAGCTCGTGCCTGTCCATCGCGAGGGCCGTCCGTTCATCGGCGCCTTCGCGCTGCTGAGCATCGTGCTCTTCCTTCTGTGGCCGCCGCTCGGCTGGGTCGGCACCGTTGCGACCCTGTGGTGCGCCTATTTCTTCCGCGATCCGCCGCGGGTGACGCCGCTCGCCGACGGGCTCGTGGTGGCGCCCGCCGACGGCCGGGTCAGCCAGGTGACCACCGCCGTTCCGCCCCCCGAGCTGGCGCTCGGGCCGGCCGCCCTGGCACGGGTGTCGATCTTCATGAGCGTCTTCGATTGCCACGTGAACCGCAGTCCGATCGGCGGGCGCGTCGAGCGCATGGCCTATCGCGCCGGCAAGTTCTTCAACGCCGATCTCGACAAGGCGAGCGAGGATAACGAACGCAACTGCCTGCTCGTGGCCGGTGCGCACGGGCGCGTCGGCGTGGTACAGATCGCCGGCCTGATCGCGCGGCGGATCGTGCCGTTCGTGCGCGAGGGCGAAGAGGTCGGCGCCGGCGAGCGCATCGGCATGATCCGCTTCGGCTCGCGCGTCGACGTCTACCTGCCGGAGGGGGTGCGGCCGCTGGTGTCCGAAGGCCAGACCGCGATCGCGGGCGAGACCGTCATCGCCGACCTGGCCGCGCGCGACCCCCGCCGAACCTTCCGCGTCGGCTGAGCGTCCTCGCCCGGCGCGTGGCTGCCATCATCGTTAACGGTCTTTAACCGCGCGATTGCGGTCGGGTTAGCGCGATCGTTCGCATTTGAGGCTTAGCGTTGGGGCGGAGCCAGCCCATGCCGCGGACCCCGCGCAAGCCGCCCTTTGTCGGCCCGGCCACCGACCCGGCCCTGGTGCTCGAACAGGTGACGCACGGCTACGTCCTGCTGGATGACGCGGTCATCGCCTTCGCCGATGCCGACCAGATCGCCGGCCTCGCCCTGCTGGTGGGGCGGCGGACCGACCTGCCGGCCCATGCGATCGAGCGCGCGCTCGAAGCCAAGTCGCCGGGGCCGGCAACCCTGCTATGTCGCGCCGCCGGGCTCGGCGCGAACGGCTTTTCTGCCGTGCTGCGGATGCGGCGGCGCCTGCGCGAAGAGGACCTCAACCCCGCGCACGCGCTCGCCAATTTTCTGCAAACACCCGTGGAGGTGGCGCAAGGGGTGGCCGACATGATGACGGCGAATGAGGAGCGGCGATCACCCGCCGCGGGCGGCGATGGCGGCGGCTCCCGCGAGTCGTTATAATAGCCCCATGCTGTTCCCGCCCTTCGAGCCCGACCGCAACGAGCCGCGCCGCCGGCGCTTTCGCCCGATCCCGGTGCGCATGCTCGTCCCCAACGTCATCACGTTGCTGGCGCTGTGCGCGGGCCTCACCGCGATCCGGCTGGCAGTCGAGGACAGGCTCGAACTTGCGCTCGCCGCGATCGTGTTCGCCGCGCTGCTCGACGGCGTCGACGGCCGCATCGCGCGGCTCATCAAGGGCACTTCGCGGTTCGGCGCCGAGCTCGACAGCCTTGCCGACTTCGTCAACTTCGGCGTCGCTCCGGCCCTGATCCTCTATTTCTGGCAGCTCAAGGAGCTCAAGTCTGTTGGGTGGATCGCAGCGATCGTGTTCGCGACCTGCGCCGGACTGCGCCTTGCGCGGTTCAACGTCGCGGTCGAGGATCCCAACCGGCCTGCGTGGGCGGCAAACTTCTTCGTCGGCGTGCCGGCGCCGGCCGGCGCCATCACCGTGCTGCTGCCGATCTATCTCAAGTTTCTCGGGGTGCCGATCCCGTCGGTCCTGACGTTTCTCTACACGCTCGCGATCGCCATCCTGATGGTGTCGCGGCTGCCGGTTTTTTCGGGCAAGAAGCTCGGCACGCGGGTGCCGCGCGAATTTGTGCTGCCGGTGTTCATGCTGGTGGTGCTGTTCTTCGCGCTGCTCATCAGTTATCCCTGGATCGTGCTGACGTTGGGCACGCTCGCCTATCTCGCCTGCCTGCCGTTCGGCTGGCTCTCGTACCGGCGGCTCGAACAGGCGGCCGGCGAAACGGCGGTCGCGGATGCGCCGCCGCGGTCCGCGGAGGCGGCCGAGCGGCCCACGCCGCATCGCGAGCGGGGCGATGGCGGCCGGCCGGCCAGGCTGAACTAGCGCCGATTGCTGCGCTCGCCCGCATGCCGCGCGTCGCGAAAATCGTTGCCGCCGGGTCAGGCGACGGCAGGCCCATCGTCGACACGGTCATCCTCGATCCCTCGCAGCGTCGGGCGCCGCGCGGCGTCGTGACGGGGGTCAAGGGAACCCGCTGCGAGTTCGCTCTCGACGCGCCCGTCGCTCTGCGGATGGGCGACCTGCTGGTGCTCGACGACGGCAGCATGGTCGAGGTGGTCGCCGAGGCGGAACCCCTGATCGAAGCGCGCGCGAAGGATTTGACCGCGCTGGCGCGGCTCGCCTGGCATCTCGGCGACCGTCACGTGGCGGTCCAGCTGTTCGCCAACCGGCTGCGGGTGCGGCGCGATCCCGCCATCGAGGCGCTGCTCGTGCGCCTCGGCGCCAAGATCGTCGCCATCGAGGCGCCGTTCGACCCCGAAGGCGGCGCCTATGCGGGCGCGCACGGCGGACATGATCACGGCCATCATCACGCGCACGATCATCACCACGCGCACGGCCATCATCACCACCGGAGCAGCAAATGAACCTTCACGTCGAGCGGGACGGCGCCGTCACCACGATCATCCGTTCGCGCATCGAGGCGCGCAACGCCATGGATCCCACGAGCGCCGACGCGCTGCACGCGGCGCTCGTCGTGTTCGACCGCGATCCGTCGCAGCACGTCGCCGTGCTGTGGGGCGCGGGCGGCGCGTTCTGCGCCGGCTGGGACCTGAAATTCGTCTCCACGCTTACCGCCAAGGAGCAACTCGCCGCGCTCGCTTTCCCGACGGACGGCGGGCCGCTGCCGCGCGGTCCGCTCGGCCCAACCCGGCTCGAACTGTCGAAGCCCGTCATCGCGGCGGTGGCCGGCCCGGCGGTCGCCGGCGGCATGGAGCTCGCGCTGTGGTGCGACCTGCGCGTCATGGAGGAGACCGCCTATTTCGGCGTCTACTGCCGGCGCTGGGG
>DASZJC010000033.1:0-9668 GCA_035948495.1 Xanthobacteraceae bacterium
GCGAACTGTTTGCGCTCGCGCAGGATGTCGCCGAGCGCGCGGATCGCATCCAGGTCCTTCGGCCTCTCACCGATCAGCTTGTCGAGCTGCTTCTTGGCCTCGTCGGTGCGGTCGAGCGCGTCGAGATCGATCGCCATCTGAATCTCGGCGTTGCGCCGCAGCGGCGAATGCTCGGGAACCTTCTGATAGATTTTGAGCGCGAGCGCGGGCTTCTTCAGGCTCTCGTAAAGATCGGCGAGGGTGAGCAGCGCGAGCGGCTGCTCGGGATCGAGGTAAATCGCGAGCTGCAGATAGACGAGCGCGAGGTCCTCCCCGCCCTGCCGGCCGAGCGCGGATCCGAGGCCGTAGAGCAGCTCGGCGGCGCCGGCCTGCGGAGAGTCGATCAGCGGCGGCAGCTTTTGCCCGGACTTGAGGCGATCGATCGCCTCGACGATGAGCGGATGGCGCGGCAGCACCTTGTCGAAGGCGCCGAACACGTTGAGCGCCTCGTCCTTGCTCTGGTTGCGCGAGACCCAGCTGCCATACGCCTGGACGGCGCGGATCTGGTTGGCGTCGAGCGCGTGCGCCTGCTCCAGCCGCTTGCCGGCTTCCTTGCGGCTGCCGCCGAGATCGAGAATGAGGCCGGCATGCAGGTCCTTGAACGCGGCATACCATTCGGGTCCGTTCAGGCGGTCGACGGTGTCGATCGCCGTGCGCGTCTCGCCCGAACCATAGAGCGTCCAGGCGGACAGGACGGTCGCGGTCAGGTCGGCGATCGGGCCGCGCGTCGATTGGGCGAAGTTCTGGCGCGCCGACTGATATTGCTTCTGCTTGATCGCGCGCACCCCGAGCACGAGCCGGGCGACGCGATGGCTCTTGTCGATCTGCACGATGCGCTCGGCGAGCCGCACCGCCTCGTCCATCTCGCCGTCGGCGAGCACCGAGAGGAACGCCCGCTCCAGCAGTTCGCCGTTCTTCGGGTCATGGCGCAACGCCGCGCGATAGAACGCGGCGGCCGCCAAGGCGTCGCGCTCGATTCCCGCGTGCCGGGCAGCGAGGTAGCTGCCGGACGTCGTCAGGTGCGAGAGCTCCTGCGGCGAAAGGCCCGGGGGCAATGGCGCCTGGCCGGCAAAGGCGCTCGGCCCCACGGCGACGGCGGCGGCGAGGACGGCGCCAGCCGCCCACCGCATCATGCTGGAAACGTTCACGGTTCGCTGATCTCCCTGGAACAGGCAGCGATGAATCGCCACCCTTCCGGCCGCGCGCAGAATGGACTTTTTGCCTGCCGCCCGCAAGGACGCCGGCGGCAGGCGGGCCGCGACCTTGTGACGAGGCGGCCAGCGGGTAAAGCCCCACGGCGGCAAAAGTAAGACAGATGACGGATGTCAGAGGTCAGATGTCAGAGGTCGGATGTCAGAGGTCGGAAGTAAGGACACGCCATTCACTTTCCGTCCTCCGACATCCGACGTCTGACCTCCGGTTCACATATTCGGATAATTTGGTCCGCCGCCGCCCTCGGGGGGCACCCAGGTAATGTTGCGGTTGGGATCCTTGATGTCGCAGGTCTTGCAGTGCACGCAGTTCTGCGCGTTGATGACGAAGCGCAAGTCGGCGCCCTCCCCGACCCATTCGTACACGCCCGCCGGGCAATAGCGGGTCGACGGCCCGGCAAAGACGTCGTGCTCGGATGCCTTCTGCAGGCCCGCGTCGGCGACGTGCAGGTGCACCGGCTGATCTTCCTCATGGTTGGTGTTCGACAGGAACACGGAGGAGAGCCGGTCGAAGGTGAGCTTGCCGTCGGGCTTGGGATAGACGATCGGCGAGAAGCGCGCGGCCGGGTCGAGCGTGGCGCTGTCGGGGGCGCCATGGTGCAAGGTGCCAAACAAAGAAAAACCTAGCGTATTGGTCCACATGTCGAGGCCGCCGAGCGCGACCCCGAGCGCGGTGCCGAACTTCGACCACAGCGGCTTGGCGTTGCGCACCCGGTAGAGATCGCGGCCGATGTCGGAGGAACGCCAAGCCGCCTCGTAGTCGGCAAGCTCGTCGCCGGCGCGTCCCTCGGCAAGCGCCGCCGCCACGCGCTCGGCGGACAGCATGCCGGACAGCATGGCGTTATGGGTGCCCTTGATGCGCGGCACGTTGAGAAAGCCGGCGGCACAGCCGATCAACGCTCCGCCGGGAAACGCCAGCCGAGGCACCGACTGCCAGCCGCCTTCCGAGATGGCCCGGGCGCCATAGGCGAGGCGCTTGCCGCCGGCGAAAGTCTCGCGCACCAGCGGATGGGTCTTGAAGCGCTGGAACTCCTCGAACGGCGCCAAGTAAGGGTTGTGGTAGTTGAGGTGGACGACGAAGCCGACCGAGACCAGGTTGTCGTCGAGGTGATAAAGGAACGAGCCGCCGCCGGTGCGGTTGTCGAGCGGCCAGCCGAACGTGTGCTGCACCAGGCCCGGCCGGTGCCGCTCGGGCGCGACCTGCCACAGTTCCTTCAGCCCGATGCCGAACTTCGCCGGATCGCAGTCGCGGTCAAGCGCAAACCGCGCGATCAGCGCCTTGGCGAGGCTGCCGCGCGCGCCCTCGGCGATCAGCGTGTATTTCGCGCGCAGCTCCATGCCGCGGCTGAACGAGGCCTTCGGCTGTCCGTCCTTGCCGATGCCCAGGTCGCCGGTCGCAATGCCGGCGACCTCGCCGTTCGGTCCGTAGAGCGCCTCGGCGGCGGCGAACCCCGGGTAAATGTCGACGCCGAGCGCCTCGGCTTTTTGCGCGAGCCAGCGGCAGACGTTGCCGAGCGACACGATGAAGTTGCCGTGATTGCTCATCAGCGGCGGCATCGGCCAATTGGGCAGGCGCAGCGCGCGCGACCGACCGAGCCAATAGAATTGGTCGGCGGTCACCGGCTGTTTGATCGGCGTCTCCTCGCCGCGCCAGCCGGGCAACAGGCGGTCGAGCGCGACCGGATCGATCACCGCGCCGGAGAGGATATGGGCGCCGACCTCGGACCCCTTCTCGACGATAAGGACCGAGCAATCGGGCGCGAGTTGCTTGAGCCGGATGGCCGCCGCGAGCCCCGCCGGCCCCGCGCCCACGATCACCACGTCGACATCCATTGCCTCGCGGGCGGGCAATTCGGCCATGGGCGTCTCCTGTCCTTATCCCTCCTCGCTTGCGGGGAGGGATGGGTTTTTCCACGTTTGTCCCCAGTCGGCAATCGGCGGCACCGCGCCCGTGATAGAACGGCCGCCATGACGCCCGAACGCACCCGCGCCGCCCGCGAGCTGCTCGCCTTCTATGTGGACGCGGGGGTCGATGCCCTCGTGGGCGAGACGCCGGTCGACCGCTTGGCCGGGAGCCAAGCGCGCGAGGAGGCGCCGCCGGCGCCGCGCGCGCCGCCTCCCCCTCCCCGACCCGCCGCACCGAGCGGCGGCGCAAGCGCTGCGGCAACCGCGCCGCCCTCGCCCGAGGCCGCGGTGATGGCGGCGCGCGCCGCGGCAAAGAACGCCGCAAGCCTCGATGAGTTGCGGGCGATGCTCGACGGCTTCGAGGGGTGCGCGCTCAAGGGGACGGCGAAGCAGCTCGTGTTTGCCGACGGCAATCCGCAGGCGCGCGTGATGTTCGTGGGCGAAGCACCCGGCCGCGACGAAGACATCGAGGGCCTGCCGTTCGTCGGGCGCTCCGGCCAGCTGCTCGACCGCATGCTGGCGGCGATCGGGCTCGACCGCAGCAGCGCCTACATCGCCAATGTCATTCCCTGGCGGCCGCCCGGAAACCGCACCCCCACGCCGCAGGAGATCTCGATCTGCCTGCCGTTCACCCGGCGCCAGATCGAGCTTGCCGACCCGGACGTGCTGGTGTGCCTCGGCAGCCCGGCCGCGCAGGCGTTGCTCGAAGCGAGGGACGGCATCATGAAGACGCGCGGCCGCTGGTTCACCTATCAGACGGGCACCCGCGAAATCCGCGCCATCGCCACGTTCCACCCGGCCTACCTGCTGCGCCAGCCGCTGCAGAAGCGCCTTGCCTGGCGGGATTTTCTGGCGGTCAAGCAGGCGCTGGGCGGCGGGAGCGGCGAATAGCGAACGACCTCGCGGCGCGTTACTTTTTGATCCAAGCGGAAATCTTCGGATAGAGCTCATCGGACGCGTTCGCCACCTGGGTGATCACGTCCTTCAACGCGGGGGCGTCGATCGTGCGCAACAGGGTGTCGATGCGCACGAACAGGTCGCCGTCCTTGTCGAGCCCGATCTTAGCGTAGTCGTAATCATTGTTCGCGGTCAGCAGGGCGTTCAACATCTGCGGGGTTTTCTGTATCGCCGCCTGCTTCGCCACGATGACGAACGTCACCACGATATCGCTGCCCGTCGACAGGATGACGCGGATCTTTCCGATGTTCTTGCGGTTGAGGTCGACCGACCAGGTGGTCGCATTGTGGGTCGTGTAGGCGTAGCCGGTCTGCTTGAGCATCGCGTCCATGCCCATGCTCTGGGCGACCGCCGAGCGCGAGGCCAAGCTGCACATGCACACCGCGGCCAGCAGCATCAGGCCGCGCAAAAAAATCGAACGCATGATCGCCCCCTGTTTGGACATTTGAACCCGCACGTTAGAGGGCCGCCACCGCCTCCCACAAGCCGGTTGCGCGAGCTAAAGCGGGATGACTCTTCTTCGAATGGCCATCCCGCTTTAGGTGATTTTTGGAGCATGATCTTTTCCGTAAACCGGTACCCACTTTTCGGGATCATGCTCTACCGTTGGGCCGCTGCGGCCGCCGGCCGGATCAGCGCCCAGCCGATGCGCAGGAGCGGCAGCCGGCCCTGCACCGCCCGCTCGAAGGAGCGCGGCACTTCGGGAACAAGGCCGGGAAACCGCGCGGCGATCGCGGCGGGAGGCGTGCCGGCGGTGTCCGCGCTCGGCCACATCACGATCGCGCCCCTCTCGCTAATGTCCTTGTCGGTCACCCAGGGCGTGCGTTCGGGTGCGCCGACGAGATAGAGGCTCGGACGATCCGGCGAGCCGAGCGCGACGAGCCCGGCATTGTCGGCATCGCCCGCGACGATGCGCAGCGGGCGCCCGGTGCGGCGGTGGAAGCTGTCGGTGAAGAACTCGGCCATGGCGGTGGCCGGCCGGCCGGTCTCGAGATCGACCGGGATCGTCCACGGCCCGAGCGCGACCGCCGCCAGCGTCACCGCGGGCGCGGCCGCCAGCAGCGCCAGCCATGCCACCCCGAGGATGCGCTGGCGATAGAGATGGATGACGTCGCCCGCCGCCATGACGACCGCGAGCCCGGAGAACACCACCAGCGGACCGGCGGCGCCGAACGGCATCGGAATATCGAGCACGACCGCCAGCGCCGTCGCGACGAGCCCGGGCACCAGCGCGAAATAGTAGACGAACGCCCTGGCGAGCGGCGGCGGGGGATCGCGCTCGAAAGCCGGGGCCGGCGCGCGCCCACCGACGCGCACGCCGCCGGCAATGACCAGCAGGACCAGCAGGCCCGCGTGCACCGACGCGAGCCAGCCGACGAGACGCAGCCAGGCAACGGCGCGCCCGTCCGCGACCATCAGGCGCGAAAGGCCGGCAA
The DNA here is from genome assembly GCA_035948495.1 of Xanthobacteraceae bacterium. Lineage (GTDB taxonomy): Bacteria > Pseudomonadota > Alphaproteobacteria > Rhizobiales > Xanthobacteraceae > AP-16. The sequence continues at coordinate 5,549 of DASZJC010000033.1, forward strand.
GGCTCGTCAGGGGATTGACGCCGGCGCGGTCCATCCAGGCGAGATGCGGGAACGCGACCACGACCACGATCAGCCCGGCCGCCCACGGCTCGATCGTACCGAGAACGGCGCGGCCGCGCGTGGTCGCCGCAACGAAGAGCGCAACGAGCGCGACGAAGATCAGGCCCGCATAGGTCGTGAGCATCAGCAAGCCCAGCTCGACCCCGACCGCGAACCAGTAGCGGCGGCGCGTCTCGCCGACGGCCCGCCACAGATGCATGACGGCAAGCCCGATCAGCGGCATCGCCAGCACGGCGGGACCGAAATCGAGGGTCGGGACCGAGAAGGCGGCGATGCCGACCATCAGCAGCACCGCCATGACCGCATGCCGCGCGCCGACGATCGAGCGGCCGAGCGCGAACACCGCCCAGAAGGTGACGACGACGCAGGCCTGCGACAGCACGTAGACGCCAAGCATGCGGTGGCCGAACAGGTCGAACGCGATCTCGGCAAGCCAATAGGACAGCGGCGGGCCGGACGGGGAGCCGAGCACCCATTCGTGCCCGATCGCGAGCACCAGCGGCACGTCGCCCGGCGGGGCCGCATAGATGAGCGTGGGCAGCACCGCCCAGATGATCGCCTGCGACAACGCGGCGACCCAGAACATGACGACCGGCCGCGCGCGCAGCGCTTCGACCAGAAGGGAAACGTAGAGCATGGGCCTTTGGGTGAGTGACGCTCCGGCGGCGAAGAACGCCGGCAAGTTAGAGCATTTTACGGCAAAGGGTGGAGTCAGTTCGCCGCGAAAAACGGTTCAGGAATCGAGCGGCAATTCGTCGTCGGTCGGCGCGTCCGTTTCGATCACCGCCTCGCCCAGCACCAGCGCGACCGGCGCGAACGAGCGGCGATGATGGATGGTCGGGCCGAGGCGGCCGAGCGCCGCGATGTGCTCGGGCACGCTGTAGCCCATGTGGCGCTCGAAGCCGTAGCCCGGATGGGCAAGGCCGAGCCGCGCCATCAGCCGGTCGCGCGTCACCTTGGCGACGATCGAGGCGGCGGCGACCGATGCGACGAGGCCGTCGCCGCCGATCACCGCCCTGCACTCGCAGGCGGTGGCGATGCGGTCGCGGCCGTCGACGAAGACGAGCCCGGGCCGGGTCGGCAGCGCCGCAACCGCGCGGGCGAGCGCCCACAGGGAAGCCTGCCGGATGTTATGGCAATCGATGCGCGCGGGCGGCGCGAAGGCGACCGCGACCTGGGCGGTCGCGCAGATGCGGGCGTAAAGCACCTCGCGCCGGCCCGGCGTGAGCCGCTTGGAATCGTCGAGGCCGCGGGGAACCCTCCCGGGATCGAGGATCACCGCGGCGGCGACCACCGGACCGGCGAGCGGCCCCCGGCCCGCCTCGTCGCAACCCGCGACCGGAGAAATCCCCCGCCGCATCGCCGCGCGCTCGCGCGCGAAGGTCGGCCGCCGCGGCGGCTCGTCGAGCGGCAGGCGGGCGGCGGTTGCGGTCCGACTCATGCCGGCATGATTGCGCGGGCCTGCGCGGCAACGCAACGGCCGGGCCGCGCGACCTGTGGAAGAAAGCCGGCAGGGTGCCGGGCGAGAGGCGGCGTAGGGTGCAATAGCGAAGCGTATCGCACCGAAATCCCCGACAGGTCGTCATCGTCCTCGAAAGCGGACGATCCAGTACGCCGAGAGCTCTTTTTTGTTCAACGACCTTCCAGATCCCGAACGCTGGGGTTACTGGATGGCCCGCTTTCGCGGGCCATGACGAGTCAGATCAAAGGCCCCGCGACTGCAAGACGTTCCAAGCAAAGCAAAAGGCCGCTCGGGATTTCTCCCGCGCGGCCTCCGCGCCCGCAGCACGCAACTCGTGGGCTACTCGACGCAACGCATACGCGGCGGCCCGCAATTCATCAAAAATCTTTCAGAACAAGTCGAGCTGCACCGCCGAGGGCCGCGGCGGGCGGAAGTGTTCGGTGGTGAGCTTCGCCCGTCCGGCGTTGAGGCCGAGCTTCTCGCAAGCGACCTCGAAGCGGCGGCCGATCATCCAGGCGTAGGGGCCGGAGCCCTTCATGCGCGTGCCCCAGGTCGAGTCGTAGTCCTTGCCGCCGCGCATCTCGCGCACGAGCTTGAACACATGGCGGTAGCGGTCGGGATAATTGGCCATCAGCCACTCGCGGAAGAGGTCGCGCACCTCGAGGGGAAGCCGCAGCATCACGTAGCCGGCGCCGGAAACCCCGACCGCGGCCGCAGCGTCGAGAATGCGCTCGATCTCCGCGTCGTTGATGGCGGGGACGATCGGCGCCACCATGACGGCGGTCGGCACGCCGGCGGCCGACAATTGCCGCAACGCCTCGATGCGGCGCGAGGGCGTCGGCGCCCGCGGCTCCATGACGCGCGCGAGCTTGGGGTCGAGCGTCGTCACCGATATGGCCACCTTGACCAGATTGCGCTTGGCCATGCGGGCGAGCAGGTCGAGGTCGCGCAGGACGAGCGCCGATTTGGTGACGATGCCGACCGGATGCCCGGCATGGTCGAGCACCTCGAGGATTTGGCGCATGATCTCGTAGCGCCGCTCGATCGGCTGATAGGGGTCGGTGTTGGTGCCGATCGCGATGGTGCGGGGGGCGTAATTAGGCGCGGAGAGCTCGCGCTCGAGCAGCGCCGGCGCGTCCGGCTTGACGAACAGCTTGGATTCGAAATCGAGCCCGGGCGAAAGGCCGAGATAGGCGTGGGTCGGCCGCGCGAAGCAATAGATGCAGCCGTGCTCGCAGCCGCGATAGGGATTGATCGAGCGGTCGAAGCCGATGTCGGGCGACTCGTTGCGGGTGATGACCTTGCGGCTGGCATCGACGCTCACGCTGGTCGCGAACGGCGGCAGGTCCTCGAGGCTCTGCCAGCCGTCGTCGAACACGACGCGCGCGAGCGGCTCGTAGCGGCCCGTTGCGTTCGACTGCGCGCCGCGCCCGCGCCGGCGCTCGCCGTCCACCAGGGTGCCGGCGGACTGCGGGCCGAATGCGCCCGTCGGCACCGGGCTAGGCGGTACCGACGGGCTGCGGAGGGCGAGAGACGAACGAGCCATGGTTGTTCACCTAACGCATTCCCATGAACAAAACAAGAACATTCGCGCGGCAGTGACGACTTATCCAATGCACCCCGATATTTAGTAGCGCCCGGTGCGAAGTGCTACTTGATGCAGATCAACCCGGAGAACGGACGCCGAGTTCCATGCTGAGCGTCATCATCGCCACCGACGAATCGGAGCGGCCGCTGGTGTCGACGTTGGCGGCGCTCGTGCCGGGTGCAACGGCCGGCGCCATCCGCGAGGTCATCGTTGCCGACAAAGGTTCACGCGACCAAACCGTCGAGGTCGCCGACGCGGCGGGCTGCCGGGTGCTGGTGACGCCCGCTGCGCTCGCCGGCCGGCTGCGGGCGGCCGCCGCCGTGGCCCGCGGATCATGGCTGATGTTCCTGCGGCCCGGCACCGCTCCGGACGTCACCTGGATCGCGGAATGCATGCGGTTCGTCGAGCAGGCCGAGCTTTCGGCGGAGCCGGACGCGCAAGCCGCGGTGTTCAGCCCCGCTCCCGCGCCGCTCGCGGCCTTGGCCGCCATGCGCGCCCTCTTCCGCAGGCGGCCGGGCCCTGAGCAGGGGCTCCTGATCGCGAAACGGCTTTACGCCTCCCTCGGCGGCCATCGCGACGGGATGGCCGATTGTGAAACCGACCTGCTGCGCCGGCTTGGCCGCCGGAGGATTATCGTGCTCCGCTCGGGCGCCATGATAGTTGACTAAGTCAAGCAATTGGTTGACCCTGAACCAGCAGAAGCGCGGCTGCCGGCCATGAACGACATTTCGGGCGAGCGGACCCCAATCTCCGAGCAGCGTATCGCCGCCGTACGGCGGTTCACCCGCTTCTACACCAAGCAAATCGGCGTGTTGCGCGAAGGGCTGCACGACAGCCCATTCTCGCTCACCCAGGCACGGGTGCTCTACGAGCTTGCCAACCGCGCCGCTCCGACCGCGGCCGAAATCGCCCGCGACCTCGGGCTCGACCCCGGCTATCTCAGCCGAATCCTGCGCGCGTTCGGGCAGCGCGGGCTGATCGCCCGCACGCCGTCGGACAAGGACGGCCGG
>DASZJC010000034.1:0-9343 GCA_035948495.1 Xanthobacteraceae bacterium
CGCGCCGCGCGCGGCTCTATACCGAAATGCTCGGCACCGGCGCGGTGATCCACGGCGACCGGGCGCGGCTGCTCGGATTCGACCCGGCCGAGCACCCGATCGCGGTGCAGCTCGGCGGCTCCGATGCGCGCGCGCTGGCGCAAGCCGCGCGCATCTGCGCCGACCTCGGCTACGACGAGATCAACCTCAATGTCGGCTGCCCGTCCGAGCGGGTGCGCGACGGCCGTTTCGGCGCCTGCCTGATGGCGGAGCCTGCGCTGGTCGGCGAATGCGTCGCCGCCATGAAGGCGGCCGTCACCATTCCGGTCACCGTCAAGTGCCGGCTCGGCGTCGACGACCAGGACCCGGAAGCGGCGCTCGACGCGATGGCGGACGCCGTCTCGGCCGCCGGGGTCGACGCCCTGATCGTCCACGCCCGCAAGGCCTGGCTCGACGGGCTGTCGCCCAAGGAGAACCGCGACGTCCCCCCGCTCGACTACCAACGGGTCTATCGCCTCAAGGCCGCCCGTCCCCAGCTGACCGTCATCGTCAACGGCGGCATCGCCACCCTCGAGGCGGCGCGCGCGCATCTGCGCCACGTCGACGGCGCCATGCTGGGCCGCGCCGCCTATCGCGAGCCGTGGCGGCTCCTTGCCGTCGATCCGCTGCTGTTCGGCGCGCCGGCGCCGGCTCCCTCGCCGCGTGCGGCGCTCGAAATGCTCATGCCCTATGTCGAGCGCGAGCTCGCGCGTAGCACGCGCCTTCCCGCCGTCACGCGCCACGTGCTCGGCCTGTTCAACGGCATGCCGGGGGCGCGGGCGTTCCGGCGCCACTTGGCGATGAACGCGGTGAGGCTTGGCGCCGGGGTCGAGGTGATCGCCGATGCCCTGGCGTTGCTGCCGGCCGGCGGGATCGACTTCGCCGTCGCCGCGGCCTGACGGCGCGCGAGATACGCATGCTGGTCGACGTCCCCATCGGGGAGCTTGCCTGGCTCGCCGCCGCGATCGTCGTCAGCGGCGTCGTGACCGGCATCCTCGCCGGGCTGTTCGGCATCGGCGGCGGCGCCGTCATCGTTCCGGCGCTCTACGAGGTGTTCCGCATCATCGGCGTGCCGGAAGAAGTGCGCATGCAGCTGTGCATCGGCACGTCGCTCGCCATCATCGTGCCGACCACCATCCGCTCCTATCGTGCCCACCGCGAGCGCGGCGAGGGCATCCGCGAGGTGGTGCGGCTATGGGCCGTGCCGGCGGTCGTCGGCGTCGCAATGGGCGCGCTGCTCGCCGCGTTCGCGCCCGGCGTCGTGTTCAAGATCGCGTTCGTCGTGATCATCAGCCTCATTGCCGTGAAGCTGCTGTTCGGGGGCGAAAGCTGGCGCATCGCCGATGAATTGCCGGGCCGGACGACCATGACGTTCTACGGTTTTTTCGTCGGCCTGTGCTCGTCGCTGCTCGGTATCAGCGGCGGCTCGGTGTCCAATACGATCCTGATGCTCTACGGCCGCTCGATTCACAACGCGGTCGCCATCTCCGCCGGGCTCGGCGTGCCCATTTCGCTTGCGGGCACCGTCGGCTACGCGCTCGCCGGCCTGCGTTACCAGACGCAGCTGCCGCCGCTCTCGATCGGCTTCGTCTCGATCATCGGGTTCGTGCTGATGGCGCCGGTGTCGAGTTTCGTCGCGGTCTATGGCGCGCGTCTGGCGCACGCGCTCTCGCGCCGGCGCCTCGAGATCGCGTTCGGCCTGTTCCTGCTGGCGGTGGCGATCCGCTTCGCGATCAGCTTGCTGTAGCAGCTCCGCCGAACCGCCGGTCCAGGAAGGCGAGCACGTCGTCGACGCAGCGGTCGGGCAGGCTGTCGCAGATGTTGTGCGGCATGCCTGCGTAGGACATCACCTCGACCTCGGGGATGCGGTCGGCCATGGCGTCGTAGGCGCGGGTCGAGCCGACGGTCTCGGCGCCCGGATAAACCACCAAGGTCGGGCATTTGATCTCGCGCAGCCGGTCCGACCAGTCGAGGGTCGTCATCAGTCCGACGAAACGGGCGATGAACGCGGGATCGTTCTTCGCCGCCTCGTCGAGGAACCATGCGATGTGCCGCGGATCGGTGCGCTCGACCGGGAAGCGGTCGGCGATCGTGTCGGCCAGGAACTTGCGCAGGCCGTCCTTGGCGACGCGCGGCAGCCAAGTTGCCGCCTGGCTGTGCTTGAGCCCCGGCGTCGAGCCGAACAGCATCAGGCTTTGCACCCGCTGCGGCGAGGCCATCGCGAGGTTCTGGGCGACGTAACCGCCGGCCGAATTGCCGACGATGTGGGCGTGCGGACAGCCGATATGGTCGAGCAGCTCGCTCGTGTCCGCCACCAGCCGCGCCATCGCGAGCGGCGGCTCGGCCGGAGGCACTTGCGACTCCCCGTGCCCGCGCAGGTCCATGCGCACCACGCGATAGTGGCGCGCGAGCCGCGGCACCCAGGCGTAGAAGCGCCGCGAGTGGCCCATGGCCGCGTGCAGCAACAGCAACGTCGCCGGCCGCGTCCACGGGTCGGTGAAGTCGTCGATGAAATAGGCGAGCCGCAGCCCGTCGCTGGCGGTGAAATGCGGCACGGCGGCGTCCTCTTGCCGGATGAAGCAGCGGTCGCGTGCAAGGTAGCTTAGGCGGGGGAAGTGGAACAGTCGCCGGCCGTTCGGGCGCGGACCTAACGCTCGGGAATGCCGGCCAGGCGCAGGCCCTCCATGTAGCGCTTGCGGTCGCTCGTCTTCTTGATGGGATAGACTTCGCCGAAATTCTCGACCGTGAACTTCGGCTCGAGCCGCAATAGCCGCTCGACATAAGGTCTGGCTTCCTCGCGCCGCCCGAGGTGGCCCAGCGCGGCGATGAATGGTTTGTAGGCATTGACGAAGTCGGGAAGAGTCTCGACCGCGCGTCGGCCGACAGTAACCGCCCGCTCGTAATCCTTTTTGAATAGGTAGGCGAGCGTGTAAAGAAGCTCGAACCACGAAATATGCGCGTCGAACGGCGCCAACTCCCGATAGCGTTCAAGTCGTTCCAGCGCGGCCTCCGGTTCGCCGATGTAGCACTGCGTCGAGGCGCTCAATCCCCATATGAAAGCCAGGCTGGGGTTAAGCCGCAGCGAGCGGTCGAAGTATCCAAGGGCGGCGTCGAAATCTCGGTCGACCAGTGAACAATAGTGCGCGTAGATTCCCAGCGCCCCGACGTTGTCGGGATCCAGTCTTATTGCCCGTAGCGCGTAATTTTGCACGCCTACGAACGCTTCCTTGGTATGTGCAGCCCAACCCTGGCCGATATTGAAATGATGCCAGTGCGCAGCCAAGGCTAGAGCTTCGGAATTGTCAGGATCTATTTCCAGAGCTTGATTTATCAGGCGGCCGGCCTGCTGGTATTTCCCGCGTTCCATGCTGAACATCAGCGGGACGGCACGCCGCAGAAATCCAGTTGCGCCGTGGCGATGGTTCAGTTTTGGCTGCCCTTCGATGAAAGGGATGACCGGATCGATGCATCCCGCGATACGCGTCGCAACAAGCTCGTTGAGCTGCTGTGGTCCGCCGTAAGCGAGATCGAGACGTTTGCTCCAGATCGGCCGGGCATTTTCGCCAAAATCCAGGAGACGCACGCTTATCTCGGTCCCTTGCGCATTTCCCGACACCGTCCAATCGACGAGGTAGTCGAGGTCCATGCGGCGGAGTTCATGCTCGCCGACCGCGTTCATCGACAACGGCGGTGCCAACGACATCGCCGCAATCACGTCGAACCATCGGAACCGCCCGAGCGCAGCCGTAATTTCCGAACTCAGGGCAAAGGCCAGGTTTTCGTCTGTCTCGGAGCCGTTTGCCGCAAATGACAGCACTCCGACGCGTAACCGATCGCGGCCGGATTTGGATGGGGCCGGGGGGCGCCGTCGTAAGACCTCACCAAGGGTCAATTGTTTATTGAACGCGCTGGCGGCAAAAGGGTCGGATTCGGCGGTGGCGCGTTTTCGTCCGCGTTCGGATGCAATTTTCATCCGTGCGGTGACACGTCCGCGCTCAGCGAGCAGCCATTGATCGAATGCGGGACTGAGTCCGTCCAAGCCGCCCAGCAGCTCGCCGCCACATAGAACCTGCAAGGCGCCGCCCATCGAACCCGCCGTATTCGACTCGAGCGCCAGCGCCGCTTGCGCGTCGATCCAGCACGCGTCGACGTTCAGTTTGATATCGTCCGGCGCAATCGAAATCAGTTCATGTGCGAACGCGTCGAACGCCGCCGACACCTCGCCGAGCGTTCGGAGCAAATGGCTCTGTGCCGCGGCCTCGGGCATTCGATCCCAAAACAGGCTTGCCAGACGCCTACGCGAGACACGGCCCCCTGGCGTCAGGCACAAATAGCCGAGAACGCCGCGAGCCCTCTTGCTGCACGGGAGGACGTCGTCCCCGAAGCACGTCGTTGCCCGCATCGGCCCGAGCAGATGAATCCGTACGACCGTATGGGCCTTCGACGGCCGCTCGAGTACGTTCGATCTATCAAATCCCATCGACATGACTTCTCTTCGGTCGGTTGCCGAAGCCGTCGTGCGGCAGCGGGACCTCGCCACGTGGCATGCGGTTAGCGTTCGGGGATGCCTGCCAAGCGCAGTCCCTGCATGTAGCGCTTACGGTCTTGCTCTTTCTTGAACGGGTAAATTTGCCCGAAACGTTCGACCGTGAAATTCGGCTCCAGCGTCAACAGCTTGTCGACATAAGGCTTGGCTTCGTCGCGCCGTCCGAGGTGCCCGAGCGACGCAATGAGTGGCTTGTAGCCGTTGACGAAATCGGGATTTGCTTTACTGGAGCGCCGACCCACGATTACGGCCCGCTCATAGTCACCCTTGAAGATGTAGGCGATTGCATAAAGATGCTCGAACCAAGAATAGTAAGGATCCAAAGGAGCAAGCTCGCCATATCGTTCCAATCTCTGGAGGGCAATCTCTGGCTTGCCGATATAAGAGTAAGTTGCAGCGCTCAATGCCCAAATAAATGCCAAACTGGGGTTTAGCCGCAGCGAACGGTCAAAATAGTGCAGAGCTGCATCGAAATCTCTATTAACGATGGAGCAGATATGGGCATAGATTCCCAATGCCTCGGCGTTGTCGGGGTCTAGCTTGATGGCCTTGAGAGCGAAATCTTGGGTGATCGCAAAGGTCCGCTCGATATTTTTAGCCCAACCTTGACCGGCGTAGAAAAGATGCCAATGCGCCGCCCAAGCCGCAACCATCGCATTGTTTGGCTCGATTTCAAGCGCCCGGCCGATCAGCCGTCCCGCCTCCTCGTATTTGCTGCGTTCCATGCTGAAGATCAGCGGAATGGCGAGCAGCAGCAGACCGGTCGCGCCGTAATGCTCCCGGCGCTTGGGGCGACCTTCAATGAACAGGATGATTGGATCGATGCGGGCGACGATGCGGGTGGTCGCAAGTTCATTAAGCTGGTGCAACTCGCCTACGGCAAGATTGAAGCACTCGCTCCAGACCAGCTCTGCACGGTCGGTAAGGTCCATCATCCGGACGCTGATCTGAAAATGTCTGCTGTTACCCGACACCGTCCCATCGACGACGAAGTCGAGGTCCATGCGGCGAAGCTGATGTTCGTCGACGAATCGTCTTGACGGAGTTGGCCGCAGCGAGATCGGCGCAATCACGTCGAACCAACGAAACCGCGCGAGCGACGCAGCTATTTCCTGGCTCAAGGAAAAGGCCAAACTTTCTTCCTTTTCCGAGCTGTTAGCGAGGAACGGCAGGACGCCTACGCGCAGGCGCTCCCGGCGACGGGCGGATGGCGGCCGGGAGGGCTGATGCTGCAGGCTTGGAGGGATGGTCGTTTGACTGTCCCGATCCTCGCTGTTTTTGAATTCGCTTTGCGCTTCAAGGAGCCCGCGTGCGTGAAGGGGCTGTTCCGCTCGAAGCGTCCTTTGCCACGCTTCCCTGCGTTGCGCGGAGTCCCGAAGCGCCCGTGCGCGTTGGCGCATGTCGGCAAGCGCTCGCGTCAGTCCTCGCGATGCTCTGTTGTTTGGCCCGACACGGTCCAGTTCCCGTTCCAGAAGCGCCTGCAGGCGCTCGCTCATTCGAGTCCGCTCGCCGAGCAGCCAGCGATCAAACGACGCGCTCGAGCCGTCGAGGTCTTCCAGCAGTTCGCCGCGGCACAGAGCCGGCAGGTCGACGTCCGGTCCATCGGGCGCCGCCGGATCGAGTGCCAGCGCCGCCAGCGCATCGATCCAGCAGGCATCCACGTTCAACCGAACGATATCTCGTCCGCTGATGATTAGCTCCTTCGCCAACCCGCCGAACGTCGATGACAGCTCTCGCAATGCTTGCCGCAGGTTTGTGCGCGCCGCCGCATCCGAGACCCGGTCCCACAGCAGCCCCGCCACTTGGGCACGTGGGACGTGCTCTCCGGCGGCGAGGCACAGATAACCCAACACGGCGCGGGCGCGTTTGCCGTGCGGGAGGACGTTGTCGCCGAGATAGGTCGTCGCCCGCATCGGGCCGAGCAGGTGAATCCGCACGATCGGACGGCTGCGCGGCGGCCGCTCGAGCCGATCCGGTCTGCCGCCGCCGACGACCGTAAGCTCCTTGGGTATCCTGACTGTTTTGTTCATCGCCTTTTCCAACGCCGGCGCTTTGTTGCACGGTCGCCGAGCGCTACTCGGAGTTGACGAAACTATCCTATCGAACATTTTGACGTAAATGAAGCCCGGAGTTGCGTTATTGCACATAAATTTCACGATTTTCACGATTCAATTACCGGGGGCAGCTTCCCCTTTCATCGTGAAACGGATTGCATTTACGCAAGGTCACGAATCGGTGCCAACCCTCAATTGTATCGACGCCAATCAAGGCGCGGTCAGGAGCTGGAGGCACAAATGAAAATCGCTCTCGATAATGTAGTGGTAGAGACCCCAACGGCGGAAATCAAAGATGACGGCAAGGTTCAGATCGGCTTTACGAGCCCGATGTTCCCGGCGTCGCGTAAGCCGCCGGCAACCGTCGCGGACGACGGCAAGGTTCAGATCGGCTTTACCAGCCCGATGTTCCCACCGTCGCGTAAGCCGCCGGCAACCGTCGCGGACGACGGCAACGTTCGGATCGGCTTTACCAGCCCCATGTTCCCGCCCGTACGCTAGGCGTCACGGCATTCGTCGTTGAGCGCCGCTTTGGGCGGTGCTTGGCGATGACAGCGCCGGCTGGGGCGGGGCAAGCTTGCCCCAGCCGGAATGCGCCAAGCGCAATGCGGCATCGCCGCGGACCCCGCCCCACCCGGGCGCCTCAGCGCGCGCGCAGGATCAGCTTGTCGCTGGTCACCGAATAGCTTTCCAGCCGGTTGAGAAAGCTCATGCCGAGCAGGCTGGTCTTGAGTTGACCGGGCTGAGCGATCAGGGCCGGCACCGCGTGCTCGACGATGGCGCCGACGCCGAGGCGCTCGAGCGTGACCGCGGCGGCGCGGGTGCGGCCGTTGGCCGTGTCGATGTTGACCGTATAGGCGAGCATTTCGAGCGGCAGGCCCGCCGCCCGGGCGGCGTCCTGGGTGAGAACCACCGCGCTCGCCCCGGTGTCGAGCACCATGGGCACGCGCGTGCCGTTGATCTGGGTCGCGACCTGGAACTCGCCGGCGCGGCCGCGCACGATTTCGACCGTGCGCCCATGCGATATCGGCCGGCCGGGGATCAGCTCGGCGAGCACGTGCTCGCCCACCTCGCGCACCTCGGAGCGGTAGGTGTAGGCGAGCACCAGCGCCAGCGCGATCACCACCCACAGCAGCGCGGCGGTCAGCGCCTCGGAAAAGCGGTGGCGAAACAGCGCGAGCACCAGGCTGCCGACCGCGACCAGCAGCACGATCTTGTAGATGAGCGAGCCGAAGTCCTCGTCGAGGCCGTTGATCGTGCCCTCGTCGTGCCGCACGATGAGGAGGACGAGCGCCGCCGCGAGGCCGATCATGAAGCTCCACAGCACGCGCCGGCGCACGGCGTCCCTCCCGGGATCAGGTATCGACGATGAGGTATCAGGTGCCAGGCATCAAGCCCAACCCCTGATACCTGATTCCTGATCCCCGATCCCTGGTCTTAAAATCCGCCGACGCCGAAATGGAACGGCTGAAGCACGTCGTAGCTCGTCTTGGTCAGCGGAATGGAATAGTCGACGCGCAGCGGCCCGAGCGGCGAATCCCACACCAGGCCGGCGCCGACCGACGAGCGGATGAAGGTGGAATCGGCAAGTTGGATCGATTGTCCGAAGCTCGGAAAATAGGTCGGTCCGCCGTAGCCCCACACGCTGCCCGCGTCGCTGAACACGGCGAGCTTCAGGCCGAAATCGGACGGAAGATAGGGGATCGGCGCCTGCATCTCGGCGGTGGTGACGAAATATTTGTTGCCGCCGACGTTGTCCATGGTCGTGCCCGGGGTCAGGTCGCGCGGGCCGAAGCCGTTCGGCGCAAACCCGCGGACCAGCTGCGGGCCGCCGAAGAAACTGTTCATCAGCGGCACCTGCTGGCCGTCCCATCCGCTCGCGTAGCCGCCCTGGACGCGGCCCATGGCGACGATGTCGGGCGCGACCTCGTGGTAGTAGCGAACGTCGCCCGTGCTGCGCAGGAATTTCTCGTCCCCGCCCACGCCGGCGAGATCCTGCTTCAGCTCGACGTAGACTCCGCTCCTCGGGTTCTTCTTGTTGTCGCGGCTGTCGTAGGCGACCGTAGTGCCGACGGAGGATACCCACGTCGGCCCGTTGAGCGCCGCCTGCCTGATCGGAAGCGATGCTTCGCCGACGGCGGAGCATCCCGGCGGCGGGTTGTTGGGCGGGAAGCAGCCCAGCAGGGCGGGATCGAGCGAGAGGCTCTGATTGTAGAGCGAATAGCGCCCCTGCACGCCAACCTCTTCGGTCAACGGCATTCCCAGGCTGAAGCTCGCGCCGTAAGTTTCGGTGCCGTAGGATTGATAGGCGTTGGCCAGCATCTGCTTTCCGAACACGTCGACTCCCGCCGACGCGCGGCTGCCGAGGAAATACGGCTCCACGAATCCGATATCGACGGCCTTGATGTATTCCCCGTAAGTGACCGAGGCCTTCACGGCTCGGCCGGTCCCCATCAGGTTGCGCTCGCTGACGCTCACCTCGGCGAGAGGCCCCTCGACGGTGGAATAGCCGCCCGAGATCGAGAAGTCGCCGGTCAGCTGCTCCTCGACGTCGACGTTGACCACCACCCGGTCGGGCGCCGAACCCGGCTCGTTGCTGATCTTCACGGTCTTGAAGTAGCCAAGCCCCTTCAGCCGCCGCTCGGCGCGGTCGACCAGCACCTTGTTGAAGGCGTCGCCCTCCGCGATGTCGAACTCGCGCCGGATCACGTAGTCGCGCGTGCGC
>DASZJC010000035.1:0-4461 GCA_035948495.1 Xanthobacteraceae bacterium
CTTCGGCCGCGACTCCTCGGCGCCGGTGGTGTCGAACAGGATGCGCCGCTCCGCCTCGCGGTCGGGGTAATCGACGTCGACCTCCATGAGGAAGCGATCGAGTTGGGCTTCGGGCAGCGGGTAGGTGCCTTCCTGCTCGAGCGGGTTCTGGGTCGCCAGCACGTGGAACGGCCGCGGCAGATCGTGGCGCGCGCCGGCGACGGTCACGTGCTGCTCCTGCATCGCCTGCAGCAGCGCCGACTGGGTGCGCGGGCTGGCGCGGTTGATCTCGTCGGCCATCAGCAGCTGAGCGAAGATCGGGCCGGAGATGAAGCGGAAGTTCCGCTTGCCGCCGGGGCTCTCTTCCAGCACCTCGGACCCGAGAATGTCCGACGGCATCAGGTCGGGGGTGAACTGGATGCGCCGCGCATCGAGGCCGAGCACGATCCCCATGGTCTCGACCAGCTTGGTCTTGGCCAATCCCGGCACACCGACCAGCAGCGCATGGCCGCCGGACAGCACCGTGACCAGCGCGTGTTCCACCACCCGGTCCTGGCCGAAGATGACCGTGGTGATCGCGCTCTTGGCCGCGCGGATATGCGCCGCGGTCGACTCCGCCGCACGCACGATCATGTCCTCGAGTTTTTCCAGTCCTTCGCCGCTCGGCACCGCCATAAGACGCGCTCCTGTTGACTGCTTGGGCCGATGACCGCTCTGGCTTGTCACCGCTTTCGGGCTGGGTCGGCGCCATGCAACAACCGCGCCACCGGGCCGCCCGCGAATCTTCGGGCGAATTCTCTCATCTGCCCGCGGGTTACGCTAGTTTTAGATCATGGCGATCTTGCAGCACGAATTCCCGCCTGGAACGGGGTCGATGCGGGTTCCGCGCCGGCTGGTTTCTCGGTTAGTAGAATGTCCGGAGCATGGGCCATGCGTTCACGATCGCGCGAGCGACCCGCGGCCGCGTGTCATACCCTAGGGTAGGTCATGGCGAGGTAGGTCATGGCAAAGCAAGGACAGGCACCGCCCGGGCTGGAGGCGATCGCCGGCGCGGCCCGCCGGGCCGGCCCCAAGGGCCTGCCGCCGGTCCACCTGTGGAATCCGCCCTATTGCGGCGACATCGACATGCGCATTGCGACGGACGGCACCTGGTTCTACCAGAAGACGCCGATCGGACGCGCGGCTTTGGTCAAACTGTTCGCCTCGGTGCTCAAGCGCGAAGGCGATAAGTACTTCCTGGTGACCCCGGTCGAGAAATGCGGGATCGCGGTCGATGACGCGCCGTTTCTCGCCGTCGAGCTTGACGTCGAGGGCGCCGGCGCTGGCCGCCGGCTTCATTTCCGCACCAATGTGGACGACTGGGTCGCCTGCGGGCCCGACCATGCGCTACGCTTCGAGCCGGAAACGGCGACCGGGGGGCTCAAGCCCTATCTTCACGTGCGGCGCGACTTGTGGGCCAAGGTCACGCGCGCGCTCTTCTACGATCTCGTCGAACTCGGCGAGGAGCGGGAGATCGCGGGAGCGCGCATGTTCGGCGTGGCCTCGGCGGGGGAGTTCTTCGTGATGGCGCCGGCCGACAGCTTGAAGGATTTGAGGTGATGGACAGCGTCGCCGCCGCCAGCCGGCCCGTCATCGGCCGCGATTTTTTCGACCGCGCGCGCGCGCGCCTGCGGCTCGAGGTGCCGCCGGCGCTGCATGACCACGCCGCTCCGGCAACCCGCGGCGATCTCGATCTCGACCCGGCGCTGTGGGCGCGCGCCGGCGTGGCGGCGACGCGCCCGGCCGCGGTGCTGGTGCCGGTCGTCGACCGTCCCGATCCGGCCGTGCTGCTGACGCAACGCACCGCCGAGCTCTCGAGCCACGCCGGGCAGATCGCGTTTCCCGGCGGCAAGATCGACCCGGGCGACGCAACGCCGTCCGCCGCCGCCATGCGCGAGGCCGAGGAGGAGATCGGGCTTCGCCGCGGCGTGATCGAGCCGATCGGCTATCTCGACCTCTATCTCACCTTCAGCGGCTTTCGCGTCCTGCCCACGGTCGCGCGCATCGCGCCGGAGTATCGCCTCACGCTCAATCCGTCGGAGGTGGCCGACGCGTTCGAAGTGCCGCTCGCCTTCCTGATGGATGCCCAGAATCACGCGCTGCACAGCCGGGACTGGAAGGGAGTAACACGGCGCTACTACGCCATGCCGTTCGGCGAGCGCTACATTTGGGGCGTCACCGCCGGCATTCTGCGCAATCTTTACGAGCGCATCTATGCCACGTGAGGTTTGCTCGAGGCCCGCATGATACGCCCGGTGCTGACCGAGGTGGCGCTGTTCCTGGCGCCGTTCGCCGCCTACGCGGTGTTCCTGTGGGCCACGCGGGCGGGCGTGCTGGAGCCCGACGCGTGGTCGCGGCCGCGGCTCGCCTGGCTGACCATTTCGGCGCTCGTGCTGCTGCTCGGCAGTTTTCTGGTGATCGCGCAGTTCAAGCATGCGCGGCCCGGCTCGACCTACGTGCCCGCCCACGTCGAGGACGGCAAGCTCGTTCCCGGAGCGGCGAAGTGACGGCCGCGGGCGAGCCGGTGCGCATCGCGGACACCGCGTGGCTGACGAACGGCGCCCTCGGCAAGCTGTTGGCGGTGCTCGACCGCGACGGCGAGGAGGCGCGGGTCGTCGGCGGCGCCGTGCGCAACGTCCTGATCGGGGAGGCGCTCGGCGAGGTCGACGTGGCGACGACGGCGCCGCCGCCCGAGGTGATCCGGCGCGCGGAGGCCGCCGGCTTCAAGGCGGTCCCGACCGGCATCGAGCACGGCACCATCACCGTCGTCGTCGACCATCGGCCGTTCGAGGTCACGACCTTGCGCGAGGATGTCGAGACCTTCGGCCGCCATGCGGTCGTGCGCTTCGGCCGCGATTGGCGGGCCGATGCCGCCCGGCGCGACTTCACCATCAACGCGCTGTCGCTGTCGCGCGACGGCATCGTCCACGACTACGTCGGCGGGCTCGCCGATATTGCGGTGCGCCGCGTGCGCTTCATCGGCCAGGCCGCCGCGCGCATCGCCGAGGATTATCTGCGCGTCCTGCGCTTCTTCCGCTTCCACGCCGCTTACGGCGTCGGGCTGCCGGACCCCGAAGGACTGCAGGCCTGCGTGGACGCCCGCGAGCGGCTCGACAAGCTCTCGCGCGAGCGCGTGCGCATGGAGCTGTTGAAGCTCCTGGTCGCCGCCCACGCGGTGCCGACCGTGGCGGTGATGGCGGAATCGGGCCTGCTCGCGCCGGTGCTCGGCGGGGTCCCGTACCTCGCGAGCATCAGCAACATGATGAAGGTCGAGGCCGCCTGCGGGCTCGCGCCCGACCCGGTGCGCCGGCTCGGCGCCCTCGCCGTCATGGTCGTGGAGGACGCCGAGCGGCTGTGGCAGCGCTTGCGCCTGACCAACGCCGAGCATGACCGTCTCGCCTCCATGGCCGACGGATGGTGGCGCGTGACGCCGGCCGGCGAATCGGCCGCGCGCGTCCTGCTCTACCGGCTGGGTCCCGAGCGGTTTACCGACCGCGTGCTGCTCGCCTGGGCGCGCTCGGAGGCGAGCGCGGCCGACGCGTCATGGCGCGCCATGGCGACGCTGCCCGAGCGGTGGATCGCGCCGGCCTTCCCGATCAGGGCGGCGGACCTGATGGCGCGCGGCGTGCCCAAGGGCCCGCGTCTCGGCGCCGCGCTGGCGCAAGCGGAGGAGGCATGGATTGCCCAGGGTTTCCCGGGCGACATGGCCGCGGTGGCGCAGATCGCGGACGCGGTCGCGCGCAACGTGACGAGCGGTTCCACGGCATGATGCAGCTTGCCGCCGCGCTGGCCGCGCTGTCGCCGCTCCAGCTCCTCTCGGTCGTCGGAATGGCCCTCATCGCCTCGGTGGTCGGGGGCGTCGCCGGCTACGGCACCGGCGCGCTGATGCCGCTGGTGCTGGTGCCGATCGTGGGCGCCGAGCCGATCGTGCCGATCATCGCCATCTCGGCGCTCATGACCAATACTAGCCGGGCGGTCGCCTTTCGCCACCTGGTCGATTTCCGCCGCACGCTGATCGTGCTCGCCGCCGCCGTCCCGACCAGTGCGCTCGGCGCCTGGGGCTACACGTTCTTGACCAGCATCGGCGCGAGCATCGTGATCGGCGGCATGCTGATGGCGAGCGTCCCGTTGCGCCGGCTGCTCAAGCGGCACGAGGTGCAGGTGAGCGACGGCGGCCTGACGGCGGCCTCCCTCGGCTACGGCCTCGTGGTCGGCGGCACCGTCGGCTCCGGCATCATCCTGCTGTCGCTGCTGATGGCCGCCGGCCTCGCAGGCGGCGCGGTGATCGCCACCGACGCCATGATTTCGATCGTGATCGGCCTGATCAAGATCGCGGTGTTCGGGTTAGCCGGCGTGGTTGGTGCGCAAGTCGTCGCCATCGCGCTCGTGATCGGCGTGATCGCATTCCCGGGCGCGTTCCTGGCCAAGGCGGTGGTGGACCGC
>DASZJC010000036.1:0-6284 GCA_035948495.1 Xanthobacteraceae bacterium
CCGGGCTCGACCTGCCCGTGCTGCACGATGGCGTCGTGCGAATAGCCGGACATGAACAGCACGCGTATTTCCGGCTGACGCCGCTTCATTTCTTCCGCGAGCTGGCGTCCGTTCATGCCCGGCAGCACCACGTCGGTGAGCAACAGGTCGAGCCGCAAGTCGTTGCGCTCGAGGAGTCCGAGCGCGGAGTCCGCGTCGTGCGCTTCGAGGACCTGGAAATGCATCTCGCGCAATATTTCGACCACGTAGGCGCGCACGTCGTGATCGTCCTCGACCAGCAGAATGGTCGGCCCGGTGTCGAGCAGGAAGGCCGGCCGTTCCGGCGTCTGCTCGACCGCGGTCTTCCCGGCGAGGCGCGGCAGGAAAAGCCGCACGGTCGTGCCCTTGCCGGGCTCGCTGTCGATCTCGACGTGCCCGCCCGATTGCTTGACGAAGCCGTAGACCTGGGCGAGGCCGAGGCCGGTGCCCTGGCCCGCCTCCTTGGTGGTGAAGAACGGCTCGAACACCCGCTCGAGCACGTCCTTGGCCATGCCGATGCCGCTGTCGTTCACCGCGATCTGCACGTATTGCCCGGCGACCAGCTCTTCGTGCTCGCGGCAATATTCCTCGTCGAGGAACGAATTGCCGGTCGTGATCGTCACCTTGCCGCCCGCCGGCATGGCGTCGCGCGCGTTCACCGCGAGATTGAGGATCGCGGTCTCGAGCTGCATCGGGTCGGTTTCCACGGTCCACAAATCGTCCGCCGGAACGATGTCGAGCGCGACCGTCTCGCCCACCGAGCGGCGCAGGAAATCGGACAGGTTGCCGAGCAGATTGTTGACGTTGATCGGTCGCGGCTCGACCCGCTGCTTGCGCGAGAACGCCAGCAGGCGCTGGGTGATGGCGGTCGCCCGCGCCGCGCCGCGCCGGGCATTGTTGATGGCGCGGCGCAGGCGCTCGGCCTGCGCGTCCGTCCACGTTTCCAGCTGGCGCTGCGCCATGTCGAGGTTGCCGACGATGACGGTCAGCAGGTTGTTGAAGTCGTGGGCGACGCCGCCGGTGAGCTGGCCGACCGCCTCCATCTTGTGCGACTGGGCGAGCTGCTCGCGCGCCTGGCGCAGTTCGTTGCGCGTCGTGCGCAGCATGCGTTCGGCGCGCCCGCGCGCAACGGCGTCGGCGGCGAGCAGCAGGCTCGGCACCGTGCCGCCGATCATCAACAAGACGAGGAGCGGCGAGGGTTGGTCGGGACCTTGAGCGAACGGGCCGCCGGCCATGGTCCCCCAGACGGCACAACCCGCGAGCACCAGCGCCACCGTCGCGGTGTCGCGCGGGCCGCGGCGCAGCGCCGCCCAGATCAGCGGCAGGACGGCCAGAAACGCGAGTGCCGCCCGGTCCGGCACACCGGCCATGAGCGGGCCGAATACGATTGCGCCGACCGCGGCCGCCGCCGCCGCGATTGCGCTCCCTTCCCCGAGCGACGCGAGATCGAACGCGCGCGGGCGGTCCGTCACCCACAGGACGAGCGCCGGCGTGATAACGAGCCCGGCGGTCACGTCGCGCAGCCACCACGGCAACCATTCCGCGATGAATGTTCCCCAGCCGGCGGGTTCGGCGGAAGGCGAGGTTGCCAGGAGGAGATCGGTGCCCGCGCCGACGCTCGCGCCGATCGCTGCCGCGATCATGGCGATCGGCACGAACCGGGCGATGCCGCCCGTCGCCGCGAAGGTGGTGCGGCCGTCCGCCCAGCCGTCGATCAGCGAGCCGAGCGCAAACGCTTCCAGCGTGTTGCCCGCCGCGATTGCGCCCGCGGCGTAGCTTGGCCCGGACGGCAGGACATGCGCGAGAAACGCGCCGGCAAAGACCGCCGGCAGGATGCGGTATCCGGCCAGCATGACGGCCGCGAACGCAAAGCCCGCGGGCGGCCAGATCGCGGCCGCGTTCGGGTACGCGGCGGCAAGCTGAAGCGTGAATGTCTCGAGCAGAAAATAGCCGACGCCGACCGCCACAAGCTGGACGACGTATGTCACCGCGCGCAACGAGCCGCCCCCCGAAACCATCGCCCGATCGAACGACGCTGTCCCCGCCCGGCCGAACCGGGCCCGCCCGTGGGCATGCCCAGGCAATGACGAATTTCAGGCTATTTCGCGATTGCTGCGACCGATTTCCCGGATTTTTGCGGCCTTGCCTTGCTTTCCGGCCGGGTGTTGATTTCCGGCAACGCGCAGCACACCTTCCGCAGCCTGAACGAAATCAATGACTTGACGCCGTCATCCCGCGCGGAAGGGGTTCGCCGAAGCTTAGCGCAGGTCCCAACTTGATGCGTGCGGGTGCGGATGGACCGCTTCGGTCCGCAGCGGTATGGCTACCGGCATGAGCCATCGTAGTGTGCTCTCTTCATGTCTTTTCGCCGCATGGGCCCTGCTGGTGGCGGGCGCCGTCGCGTCGGCGCAGGCCCCGGTGCCGCTGTCGCCCGAGACCGGAGCGCCGCAGGACCGGCCCTATCCGGGCGTCATCCACTTGGCCGTCGATGCGACCGACGTCACCCGCCACATCTTCCGCGTGCGTGAGACGATCCCGGTCGAAAGCGGCGCGCTCACCCTGCTCTATCCCAAATGGGTGCCGGGCACTCACGCGCCTGCCGGGCGGATCGACGATTTCGCCGGCCTCGCGATCCACGCCGACGGTCAACGGCTGGAATGGCTGCGCGACACCGTCGACGTCTACGCCTTCCACCTGAACGTGCCGGCCGGCGCGACCAGCCTCGATCTGGAGTTCCAGTTTCTCTCGGCGAGCGACGAGAACCAGGGCCGCATCGTGACGACGCCCCAGATGCTGAACCTGCAGTGGCATAGCGTCGTCCTTTACCCGGCTGGCTATTTCGTGCGGCAGATCACGGTCGAGCCGAGCGTCCGCCTGCCGGACAATTGGCAGTTCGCGACCGCGCTCGAGATCGCCTCGACCAGCGGCCCCGTCACCACGTTCAAGCCCGTGTCGCTTGAGACCCTCGTCGACTCGCCCATGTTCGCCGGCCGCTACGCGAAGCGGGTCGATCTCGATGCGTCCGGCCCGGCCCCGGTGCGGCTCAACGTGTTTGCCGACCGCCCCGACCTGTTGGAGGCGAAGCCCGAGCAGCTCGACGCGCACCGTGCGCTCGTGACCCAGGCGTACCGGCTGTTCAACTCCCATCATTACGATCGCTACGATTTCCTGTTGGCGCTCTCCGACCGCCTGGGCGGGATCGGGCTCGAGCATCACCGTTCAAGCGAAAACGGCACCGCACCCACCTACTTCACCGAGTGGGACAAGAATCCCGACACCCGCGAGCTGATGCCGCACGAGTTCACCCATTCTTGGAACGGCAAGTTCCGGCGGCCGGCCGACCTGTGGACCGCCAATTTCAACGTGCCCATGCGCGACAGCCTGCTGTGGGTCTACGAGGGCCAGACCCAGTACTGGGGCTACGTGCTCGCGGCGCGGTCCGGCCTGGTCACCAAGGAGCAGGCGCTCGACGCGCTCGCCTACACGGCCGCGATTTTTCAGCACCGCCCGGGCCGCGAGTGGAAGGCGCTGCAGGACACCACCAACGATCCGATCATCGCCTCGCGCCGGCCGATTCCCTGGCGCAGCTGGCAGCGCATGGAAGACTATTATCTGGAAGGCGAGCTGATGTGGCTCGACGCCGACACCCTCATTCGCGAACTCTCGAACGGGCAGAAGTCGCTCGACGACTTCGCGCGGGCGTTCTTCGGAATCGACGACGGCCAATGGGCGCCGGTGACCTATACGTTCGAAGACGTGGTCAACGGACTCAACGCCGTGCAGCCGCACGATTGGGCGGCGTTCCTGCGCGCGCGGCTCGACCGCCACGACGGCCCACCGTTCGACGGGCTTGCCCGCGGCGGCTATACGCTCACCTATTCCGACACGGCGTCGGATTATTTGAAGAAGCTGGAGGCGCGGCGCAAGTTCGCCGATTTCACATTTTCCCTCGGGTTCATCGTCGGCCGGGAGAACAAGCTCGCCGACGTGCTGTGGGGCGGCCGCGCGCAAGCCGCCGGCCTCACGGTCGGAACGCAGCTCGTCGCGGTCAACGGCGAGGCCTACGACAAGGACCGCCTCACCGCCATCGTCGAGGCGGCCAAGACCGACAACGCGCCGATCGAGTTCATCGTCAAGAACGGCGACCGCTATTCGACCGTGCGCATCGATTATCACGACGGCCTGCGCTACCCGCACCTGACGCGCGACGCCGCGACGCCGGCGCGCCTCGACGAGATCCTGGCGCCGCGGCCGTGAGGCCGGCTCAACTCGAGCGATTTTTGGGCCGCCCCAGTGTCCTGCAGGTGGTGCTCACGTCTTTCGCATGGGTACGACGTTCGCATCGCCATCGCGAGCGCCACCGGCGTCGACCATCCTCCGCAAGAATACCGGGGCAACATTCCATCGCTCTCCCGCCTCGGTGATGACGGTGACCGTCTTCCTGTTGTATCGCGTGAGGATGCCGACGACCATGCCGCGACCCTCGGGGTGAAACGACACGCGATCGCCGATCTTGAAATCGAGCATCCGCTTGTGCGACCGCGCCTGATGCATGAATCGCAGGCGCTCGACGATGCGATTGTTGAGATCGATGAGTTCAGCTTCGGTCAGGTTGTCGATATCGATCGGCATCGTACGGCTCCTGCCCAATCACGCATGCCTTAGATTCGGCTCCAGCCCCAGCAAATAAGCGCCCGCGTCCTGCAGGTGCGACTTGCGGCCCTGCAGTTGCTGAGTGAGCGTGCGGATGTCGCGCAGCCGGCGCTCCAGCGGGTTCGAGGTGAAGATCGCGGTCGCGCCGGCGATGTCCCAGGCGACATCGGCCACCGCCTTGGCTTCGTGGATGGCGAACGTCGTCGCCATGCGGATGTCGACGCGCTGGGGGACGGTCAGCTCGCCCGACGCGACGACCGACTGCCACACCCGCGCCGCCGTCGATTCCACGTAGGCACGCGCCGAGCGCAGGCGCGCCTCGGCCTCGCCGATCTGGTACTGCGCCAGCGCGCTCTCCTGCAGCGGCAGCTTGGCCAGCCACGGCTTCTTCTCGCGCGCCAGCGCGATGACGAAGTCCATCATCGCCCGGGCGATGCCGAGCGCCACGCCGGTGAAACCGATGCCGAACAGGTTGTTGAGCGGGAATTTGGACAGCGGCCCGGCCGACGCCGGGCTGCGCGGAAACGGCAAATAGACGGAATGGCCGTGCGGCACGAACACGTTCTCGCACCTGAAGCCGCCGCTGTTGGTGGCGATCAGGCCGAGCACGTTCCAGTTCTCGATGAACTCGACCGACGTCGCCGGCACCAGGAAGACGCGCATGGTGGTGCCCGAGGGCAGCGGCACCGGCGCGCCGCCGCGGTCGACCGGAAGCGCCATCAGGCCGATCCAGCTCGCGTGCCGGCTGCCGCTCGACATCATCCACTCGCCGCTGACGCGATGGCCGCCGTCGGCCTCTTCCGCGCGCGACTTCACCGGCGGTCCCCAGCTCAGCGCGCCGCGCGGCTCGCCCCAGATCTTGCGCGCCACCGCCGGCTCGAGAGAGGTCGCGGTGGCGGCGCAGCCGTTGATCTGGCCGATGCACCACGCGGTGCTGGCGTCGAGCCTGCCCAGCGCCTCCATCGCATTGAACCAGGTGACGAGGTCGACCTCCTCGCCGCCGAATGCGCGCGGCAGCAGCAGGCGAAACAGGCCCTGCGCGTGCAGAGCGTCAACCACCTCGGGCGCAAGCCGGCGCAGCGCCTCGTTGCGGTCGCCCGCGCCGCCGACGACCTCGGCGATGCGCTCGATCCGCTCGATCGGGCCGGCCTCCTCGGGCGAAGGCGCGCCTGCAAGCTTGGGCATGGCCGGCCGTTGCTCCCTTTGCGTCGCCGCGCGGCTTGCGCTGCTTTTCGCGTCGTACCTACATTACTTGTGCGGACGGGAAAAGGAACCGGCCTGGCGAAGGACGCTTGCCACATGGCGCGGCGATTTCGAGTGAAGCGCATCTACGCGCCGGCCGAGGACGGCGACGGCTTTCGCGTGCTGGTCGACCGGCTGTGGCCGCGCGGCGTCTCCAAGGACAAGGTACGGATCGACCTCTGGCTCAAGGACATCGCGCCGAGCGACGCGTTGCGGCGCCGCGTGCACGCCGATCCGAGCGCCTGGGACGCGTTCGTCCTCGACTACGCCCATGAGCTCGCGCGGGAGCCGGCGCGCGCGGCCGCCGCGGAGCTGCGCAAGCATCTGCGCGAGGGACCCGTGACGCTGCTCTACGCCGCGCGCGACGAGGC
>DASZJC010000037.1:0-3570 GCA_035948495.1 Xanthobacteraceae bacterium
GTCGTTGAGCGAATAGCCGAGGATGGTCAGCAGCGCCGCGATGCTGGTGAGGTCGAAGTCGATCTGGGTGAGCGACATGAAGCCGACCGTGAGCACGAGGTCGTGCACGTTGGCGATCATGGCGCCGAGCGCGAACTGCCATTCGAAGCGGAACCACAGATAGAGCAGGATGCCGCCGATCGCGAACATGATGCCGATGGTGCCGTAGGACAGCAGCTCGCCGGAGACGCGCGGGCCGACCACCTCGACGCGGCGGTACTCGACGTTGTCGCCGAGCGCGTCGCGCACCTTGGCGACGGCGGCGCGCTGCGCCTCGTCGCCGCCCGGCTGCTCGGCGATGCGGATGAGCACGTCGGTGGCGGCGCCGAACTGCTGCAGCTGGATGTCGCCGAGGTTGAGCGCGGAGAGCGTCGCGCGCATGCGCGCGAGATCCGCCGGGCCGGTCTTCGACTGCACCTCCATCAGGGTGCCGCCGCGGAAATCGATGCCGAGGTTGAGGCCGGGATGGAAGTAGAGAAAGATCGCCAGGATCGACAGCATCGCCGACATCGGAAAGCTCACGCGCCGGAAGCGCATGAAGTCGAACTTGGTGTCGTCGGGAACGATGCGGAGCAGGCGCAAGATCGGCTCGCTTCAGGCTGTCGGTTGGGGGCTCAGATCGGCACGCGCTGCGGGCGCCACTGGCGCACCCACCAGGCGACGATCAGGCGCGTCAGGGTGAAGGCGGTGAACACGGTGGTGACGATGCCGATGCCCAGCGTGACGGCAAAGCCGCGCACCGCGCCGGTGCCGATGAAGAACAGCACGCACGCGGCGATGAAGGTGGTGATGTTGGAATCGAGGATGGTGGCGAGCGCGCGGGTGAAGCCGGCGTCGATCGCGGTGATCGGCGTGCGGCCGGAACGCACCTCCTCGCGAATGCGCTCGTAGATGAGCACGTTGCTGTCGACGGCGATGCCGACGGTGAGCACGATGCCGGCGATGCCCGGCAAGGTCAGCGTCGCGTTGAGGAGCGAGAGCACGCCGAAGATCATCGCCACGTTGACGGCGACCGCGACGTTGGCGAACAGGCCGAACAGCCCGTAGGTCGCCAGCATGAACACCACAACCATGAGCGAGCCGACGTAGGACGCGAGCTTGCCCTTCTCGATCGAGTCCTGGCCGAGGCCGGGGCCGACGGTGCGCTCCTCGACGATGGTCAGCTTGGCGGGCAGCGCGCCGGCGCGCAGCAGGATGGAGAGGTCGGTCGCCTGCTCGACGGTGAAGCTGCCGGAAATCTGCCCGGAGCCGCCGGTGATCGGCTCGCGGATCACCGGGGCGGAGATCACCTCGTTGTCGAGCACGATGGCGAACGGGCGGCCGACGTTCTCGCTGGTCACCTGGGCGAAGCGGCGCGCGCCGTTGCTGTTGAAGCGGAACGAGACGATCGGCTCGCTGGTGCGCTGGTCGAAGCCGGGCTGAGCATTGGTGAGGTCGGCGCCGGAGACGAGCACGCGCTTCTCGATCAGATAGGGCTGCTTGTCCTTTTGCCCGTAAAGAATTTCCGACTCCGGCGGCGGGCGCGTCTGCAGCGCCTGCTCCGGCGTCATCGACTGGTCGACCATGCGGAAGTCGAGGCGCGCGGTCTTGCCGAGGATTTCGATCAGCCGCTTCGGGTCCTGCAGGCCGGGAACCTGGACCAGGATGCGGTCGGCGCCCTGGCGCTGGATGGTCGGCTCGACGGTGCCGAGGTCGTTGACGCGGTGCTCGATGATCTCGATCGACTGCTCGATCGTCTGTCGGGTGCGCTCGATCAGCGCCGGCTCGGTCACGGTGAGGCGGATGACGCCGCCGCCGGCGTCGACGATGTCGACGCTGCGCGCGGTGGCGGCGCTGAGCGCGCCGCCGATCGGCTGCGACAGGTCGCGCAGCTTGGTCAGCGCCTGGGCGGTTTCGTTGGGATCGCGCAGATGCACCTCGACCGTGTCGCCGCGCACCGCGTTGGTGTTGGCGATGCGCGCCTCGCGCAGCACGCGACGCACGTCGTCGCGGAGCACATCGACCTTCTGCCGGCGCACGTCGGCGGCGTCGACCTGCAGCAGGATGTGCGAGCCGCCCTGCAGGTCGAGGCCGAGCACGATGTGGCGCTGCGCCCATTTCGGCCACGCCTGCACCATGCGCTCGGGCACGAAGTTCGGCACGGCGCACAGGCACACGACGAACGCCGTGAGCAGCACCGCCACCACCTTCCACCGCGAGAAGAACAGCATTTACCCGACCCGCTCAGGGGTTCAAAACGGGATGACTTCTCTTCGAGTCGTCATCTTTTCCGAAAACCGGTGCCCACTTTTCGGGATCATGCTCTAGGACGCGCTTTCGTCCTTCACCGGCTCGCCCTTGGCGCGCACGTCGGCGATCATCGCGCGCGATTGGCGCACGCGCAGACCGTCGGCGATCTCGATCTCGATCTCGGTCGCGTCGTCGTCGACCTTCTTGGTCACGCGTCCGATCAGCCCGCCGGTGGTGACGATGGTGTCGCCGCGGCGGATGTTCTTGAGCATCTCCTGATGCTGCTTCTGGCGCTTCTGCTGCGGCCGCAGGATCAACAGATACATGATGACGAAAATCAGCACGAACGGCAGCAGACTCATCATCATGTCGCTGCCGCCGGCCCCGCCGAATTGCGCATAAGCGGGCGAAATCAGCATCAATGCTGCTAGTGTCCCGATTGCGAAGTTCGCCATAGCCTTGCTGCTCGTTCTGGAGGTTCGCGGCACTGTGCGGTTCGGGCCGAAATCGGCGCGGACTATAGCGGCCAGCGGCCCAATTGCAACGCCGCACCCGGGGGTTTGCGCCGGCGCGGCGCGGGCTTCTTGCCCCACGCCCACGTCCCCGCTAAGGGTCGCCGGGACAACCGGAATCTGCCATGGCCCGCGCGCGCTCCGACACCGACATGGCCGCCTTCGCCGCGCGGCTGGAGCGCATCGCGGCGGCACTCGACCGCCTGGCGCCGCCGCACGCGGCAGCGCCGCGGTTCGCGGCGGCCGACGCCTTTGTGTGGCACCCGGCGGGCGGCCGGCTCGATCCGGTCGAGCGCGTCAATCGCGTCGACATGTCGCTGCTCAAGGGCATCGATCGGGTGCGCGACCTCCTGGTCGAGAACACCGAGCGGTTCGCGCGCGGCCTGCCGGCCAACAACGCCCTGCTGTGGGGCGCGCGCGGCATGGGCAAATCCTCGCTCGTCAAGGCCGCCCATGCGGCGGTCAACGCGGGCGCCGGCGCCAATGGCGCGCCGCTCAAGCTCGTCGAGATCCACCGCGAGGAGATCGAAAGCCTGCCCGAGCTGATGACCTTGCTGCGCGCCGCGCAGGAGCGCTTCATCGTGTTCTGCGACGACCTGTCGTTCGACGCCAACGACACCTCGTACAAGTCGCTCAAGGCCGTGCTCGAGGGCGGCATCGAGGGGCGGCCGGACAACGTGATCTTCTACGCCACCTCGAACCGCCGCCATCTGGTGCCGCGCGA
Source organism: Xanthobacteraceae bacterium (assembly GCA_035948495.1). Lineage (GTDB taxonomy): Bacteria > Pseudomonadota > Alphaproteobacteria > Rhizobiales > Xanthobacteraceae > AP-16. Next base: position 3,505 of record DASZJC010000037.1, read on the forward strand.
CATGATGGAGAACGAGCGCGCGACCGCGATCAATCCGGGCGAGGCGGTCGAGGAGAAGGTGTCGCT
>DASZJC010000038.1:0-3547 GCA_035948495.1 Xanthobacteraceae bacterium
TCGCGCTCGAACAGGCGGCCGTCGGCCGAGACAGCGAGATCGGCCGGCTCGCGGGGGAACTGTCCGAGCGCAAGGCGGAGACCGTCGCGCTCGAACAGGCGCTCGTCGCGCGCAAGCGCGAGCTCGACGAAAGGCGGGAAACGCTGGCAAGGCTGGACGCCAGGATCGCCTCGCTCGCCGACGCGCTCGCCGGCCGCGACGGGACGATTGCCAGACTCGAAGGCGAGCTGGCTGAACATAACAGAAGGGCCGCCGGCCTCGATCGTGCGCTGACCGAGCGCACCAGCAAGCTCGCCAGCCTCGACGCTCTGCTGGCTGAGCGGATGGCAACGAACGCGTCCCTCCAATCGCGGGTCTCGGCCCTGGAGTCGTCGACGTCGTGGCAAATCACCGCGCCGTTGCGCGCGGCGAAGACGCTGCTGATGCGCATCATCCACAGCGCCTCCGCCCTCGTTCTTATGCTGATGTGGCGAGGCCTAAGCACGCGCGACCGGCGCACCGTCCGCGCGCTTGCCCGCTCCGGCCTGTTCAACAGGGAGTGGTATCTCAAGAACAACCCCGACGTGGCGGCGCTGAGGATCGATCCGATCCGCCATTACGTGATCCACGGCGCGCGCGAGGGCCGCGACCCCGGCCCGTCTTTCAGCACGCGCGGCTATCTCGCGCTGAACCGCGACGTTGCCGCGGCAGGGGTCAACCCGTTGATGCATTTTGCACTGTACGGAACAACCGAGGGGCGCGTCACGCAGAGCGCCGCAGCCGCGCGGCGCGGGCCAGGCGCGACGGCTCGAGCAGACTCGCGCAGCGTCACGGCGTACTTGTCGTCGCCGGCTGACATGCATTTCGATGACGACGGCTATTTCGTCACGCGTTTCATGTATTACATCTGGCAGTCACGGCCGGATCTGAAGCGCGCCTTCGATCTGCGCGACAAAGCGAGCCGCCTGGAATATTGCAAATGGTTCCTGCTCGAGGCTTCGCGTGAATACGGACTGTCAGCAGAGGCCTACCCCGACGACCTTCTTGCAAGGCTCGCCGCTTGTGGCGGTGTTTTGGCGGACAAAGCCCGCTCCGTCAACGATGAGAAAAACAAGCCGGCACTGAGGCGGGCGATCGACCTGAGCCGCGGCGTCGTTGCGCACGACCAGGAATCGCCGCCATCCGCCGACGGGGCAAACCTGGTCGGCTATTTTCGCGGCGAGTTCGGCTTGGGCGAGTTGTCGCGGATGGTGGCGCGTGCCTTCGATGCCGTTCAGATACCGTTTTCCGTCGTCGATTATCGCGAGGTGGGGCTGCACGGGTCGGCCGACAATAGCATCGAGCACTTGATCCGCGGCACTCGGCGTTTCAAGGTCAACGTCTTGAATATCAACGCGGACATTCTACCGACCCTGTATTTCAAGTTTGGCGAGTCGTTCTTTTCCGGTCATTACAACATCGGATATTGGGCCTGGGAGTTGCCCAAATGCCCGCCCGAGTTCGACATGGCCTTCAGTATGGTCGACGAGGTATGGGCAATCTCGGATTTCGTGACGAAATCCCTGCAAACCCGCTCGCCGGTGCCAATCCTCAATATGCCATTGGCAGTAACCATTCCGGTCCTTCAGAACCGGTATTCCAAGGCGTATTTTGGACTGCCTGAAGACGGTTTTCAGTTCGTTTTCACCTTCGACGCGGCTTCCTTTCTTGCCCGAAAGAACCCGATCGCGACCGTGCGCGCATTCAAGCTGGCCTTCCCGCGAGGTGACGAAAGAGTCCATCTCGTGCTCAAGACCATGAACGTTCCAATGCGCGATCCGCTTTGGGATGCGGTGGTCGCCGAGGCGCGAACGGACCGGCGCATAGCGATTATGGACAAGCGCCTGAGCCGCGATGAGGTTGTCGGCCTCAATTCCGTTTGCGATGCCTTCGTGTCGCTGCATCGCTCGGAAGGCTTCGGCTTCAGCTTGGCGGAGGCGATGCTGCTCGGCAAACCCCTTGTTGCGACCAACTATTCGGGCAGCCGGGAGTTCGCGCGCGAGAGCACGGCCTGCGTCGTCGATTACAAGTTGGTGGCCGTCCCCGAGGATTGCTACCCATTCTGGCAGGATCAGGTGTGGGCCGAGCCCGACGTCGAGCATGCCGCCGTGCTGATGCGGCGGCTGGTCAACGACGATCGTTATCGCGAAGAGATCGCGCGCGCCGGGCAATGCTTTGTTCGCGACAATTTCAACGAGAAGACGATCGGGGAACGCTACGCGGCGCGACTCGGCGAGCTCAAGAGCAAGCATTTTACGCCCGCGCGATCGTGCCGGGTCGAGGCAGGGACGCCGTCGACCGCGGAAGTCGATGACGAGGTGATCGGACGCATCGACCGGCCCGCTCCGACGAGCTCGGTGCCGATCCATTCCGGAGAGATTGAAGTTGCCGGATGGTTCGCATCGAAGGCGGGTATCGATGTCATCGAAGTCTATTGCGACGGAACTCTGGTCGGCCCTGCCCATCACGGCCTATTGCGGGCGGACGTCGGCAATGACTTCCCGCATTTGCAGGACGCGGCCCGGAGCGGGTTCTTTCGGCTGCTCGATGGCCCGCCAATGGCCGCCGGGACCCACACGTTACGCGTCGTTGCCCGGTCGCGAAGCGGGTTATCGGGCGAGTCGACAGCGGACTTCACCCTGACCGAGGCCACCGCTTACGCACAATGGTTGAAAAACAATGCGCTCACCCGAGCGGACAGGAAAACATTGGCCGCCGAGGCGGCACGGCTCGAGGATGCGCCGTTTATCACGCTGATGCTCACGACCGCAGAATCATCCGTCGACCGCGATGCGATTTCGCGCAGCCTCGCTTCGTTGGGCGATCAGATATATGAGAATTTCGACGTCGTCATCGCGGCGCCGGCGGCCGGGACGAAGAACATCGAGGCGCTGCCCGCCGTCGCCGCGCTCGCCGGCCGCGTGCGCGTCGTGCCGTCGGATCAATTTCATTGGGCACGCAATCTGGCGCGCTGCCGCGGCGATTTCGTCGGCCTTCTGGATGCCGGCGACGTGCTCGATCCGAGGGCGCTTTTGGCGGTCGCCGAGAACATTTCCGGCGATTCTTCGATCGACTTGATTTATGCGGACGAGGACCGCGTTTGCGACGGTGTTCGTGCCGCGCCGGCGTTCAAGCCGGGGTTCTCGCCCATCTATCTCGACCGCCATAACTATATCGGCCGGCCGTGGTTTGGGCGAGCCGGCCTGCTGAAATCCGCCGCACATGGCGCCGATGACGAGGTGCCCGAACACATGCTGCTCAAGCGCATGGGGCGTTCTGCGCGCGCGGTCTGTCACATCCCCATGATCCTGCTGTCGCGGCCGCAGCGCGCGGCGCGGCCGGTGCGTTCATGTTGCGGGTCCGCTCGCGACAAAGAAACCGCAGTGCCCGAGCGGCACGCCGAGGAGCCCTGGCCGCGCGTGTCGATTGTGATCCCCACGTGCCTGAAGGATATCGGGATCGTCGCCAAATGCTTCGCGGGCCTCATCGAGCGCACCGACTATCCGGACCTCGAGGTGATCGTCGTCCT
>DASZJC010000039.1:0-8317 GCA_035948495.1 Xanthobacteraceae bacterium
GAGGAAAGGCGCGCGGGCGCCACAATGAGGAAGCGGCTGTGAAGGCTGCGCGGCGGGAATTACATCCTCGGATCCCGCTCTTCGCCGCGTGGTAGCCCGCGCACCGAGGACTATATCACAGGGGCAGCTCCGCGCCATCGCGATCGGGGCGCGCCGTCACGCGGTGGACAATTGCGGGGATAATTCGGGCGGCCATGGCGGCAAAGACGCAGATCAGCGCGGGCCTCCTGGTGTTTCGCCGCAAGCCGCGCCTCGAGGTGCTGCTCGGCCATCCGGGCGGCCCCTACTGGGCGCGCAAGGACGACGGCGCCTGGTCGATCCCGAAGGGCCTCGTGGAGCCCGACGGCGAGCTTCTCGCCGCCGCGCGGCGCGAACTGACCGAGGAAACCGGGCTCGTCGCCGACGGGACGTTCATGGCGCTCGCGCCGGTGCGACAGAAGAGCGGCAAGACCGTGCATGGGTTCGCGGTCGAGGCCGATTTCGATCTTGCGCATTTCGCCAGCAACACGTTCGAGATCGAATGGCCGCCACGCTCCGGACGGCGTCAGACTTTTCCCGAGATCGACCGCATCGCCTACTTCGGCGTCGACGCGGCGTTGCGAAAAATCCTCGTCTATCAGCAGCCGTTCATCCGCGAGCTGACGGAGAAGCTCGGCGCGGTGAAGCACGCAGGTCAAAATCCGCGGAACTGACTGTTATAGACGGCGCGCACGTGGTCGAGCCGCCGCGTCAGCCGCTCCGCTTCCTGGTCGAGGCCGAGCCGGCGCGCCACTTCGACGGCACGCGCGAACGCCAGGCAGGCGTCCTCGTACGGCTCCTTGGCGCGGCGCGCTTCGTACATTTCCGAATACGCCTGCTCGGCGCGCCGCTCCCACTCGTCGAGCGCGGCCCGGCCGGAGGACTGAGGCTCCATCGACGGCCGTTATTTCACCGGCGGCCTGACATGCCCGTCATCGGTGATGAGCTTGACCCGGTCGCCGGCCTTGAGCGCCTGTCCGGCGGCAAGGCCGTTGAGCACCAGGAAGCGCTCGAGCGGACGGTCGACCGCCGCCATGCGCCGGGCCAGTTTGGCCGGCGTCTCGCCGGGCAGAACGGTCACGACCCGCAGCCGCAGCGGCCTCGCCGCCGCGATCTCCGCCGCCGACATCGGGCGGAACGTCGCGGCGAGTTCGCGGAACGCGCGGTCGAGGTCGCGCGTGCCCGGCTTGGCGGCGAAGATCAATCGAACGACGCCTTTGTCGAGGCGCACCACGACGATCCGGAACGACCATTGGCTGCCTTCCGCCGATGCGGTGGCCGCGGCAAGGCCGTTGATGGTCAGTTGGGCAACCGAATGCGGGTCGACATTCTGCATCCAGCCGGACGCGAGATAGTCGGAGAGGCCCTGCCCGGCGGGCACCGTCACCTGATCGAGGCGCAGCATCTCGCCGCCGCCGGCACGCAGCCCGAGCAGCGCCTCGGCCGATCGCGTCAGCGAAAATCCCGCCGGCGCCGTGAAGGCGAAGCCGAGCCGCGGCTGCAGGAACTGGCGCCCGCGCACGACGCCGTCGTTCGGATCATCGCCGTAGACCAGCCCGTCGACGTTGGCGAGGAGCACCGCCGCGTCGCGCTCGGCCGCGCCCGGCGCCGTGTAGCGCCGCGCGTTGGTTTGAGCGATGGCCAAGCGGTCGGCGGTCGCGGGATGGGAGGACGGGACCTCGTCGGCGCCCGGGGAGCGCAGCTGCGCGTTGCGGCTCATGTCGCCGAGGAAACGCACCGCGCCATAAGGATCGTAGCCCGCGCGCGCGGAAACCCTTGCGCCGATGTTGTCGGCCTCCAGTTCCTGCGTCCGCGAGAAGCCCGCCAAGGCGAAATTGGAGCCGGCAAACGCCCGCGCGCCGAAGTCTCCCAAGGGGTTGGCCGTTCGGCCGCTCGGGGTCTCCTGGATGAGCGCGTGGCGCGCGATCACGTGGCCGATTTCGTGGGACAGCACCGCGGCCAGTTCGGAGGCGTCGTTGGCGAGCGCGATCACTCCGCGCGTGACGTAGAGCCGGCCGCTCGGCAGCGAGAACGCGTTGACCGCCGGCGAATTGAGGATGACCACGCGATAGCGCAGGTCCGACCGATCGGACGAGGCCGCCAGCCGCTCGACAATGTCCGCGACCAGGCCCTGCAGCTGGGCATCCTGGTAAACCCCGCCGTTGGCGTCGAGGACGCGCAATTCCTCGCGCCGTTCGGCGGAGAGGAAGTCGCCCTTGGTCGACGCGACAACCGCGTCGCGCACATGCGGCGGGGTCTGGCTGTCGCGCGACACCGCGGCCGGCCAGGCTCCGAGCACGCAGGCAAACGCCGCCATGCCGGCGGCATAGCGGAAACGGCGGAGGTGGCGCTGGACGCGTCGCATACCCACGCTCACGGCGAACGCCGTGCCCTTCCCGTGTGCCGGCGCACGGACGCGCCGGACGGCTCGTTGCGGGAGCATGGAGGCAGCCGATCGCGGGCGCCGGCGCACCGGATCATCCGGCAGCGTCGCTCGCCCCGCGCGCGAACTAGAAATTCGAAAGAGCCTCCCGGCCCCTTTTTATCGTTGTGCCGGAATCAGAATTAACTGGGCCGGTGCCGCCAATTCCACTGTACGTGGGTAAGGCCCAGGCACCGGAAAGGATGGGACGACCTATGCCTAGGTTTAGGCGCGGGCGGGCGCGAAATCGACATCCGCCGCAGCCGATGCGCGAGGGGTTTTACGCCCTCACCTCCTGGCGTTGAAAGACCACATAGTCGGCGACGAACAAAAGGATCGTGGTTGCGACGAGCCCGACGATCTGCCCCCAGACGATCAGCACGCTCTGCAGGAACGGCAGCGGCGCGCCCGGGATGGCGCCGCGCTCGATCAAAGCGAGGCCGAGGGCGGCGAGCATCGGCTGCTGGGTCGAGCGCACCGAGGGATCGAGCACCACCGACACGATCTCGCCGAACAGCGCGCTCGGCGAAACCCGCGCAAAGCCCTGGCGCACGCTCAGCACGCCCAACAGGTCCTCGGCCGAGGCGATGTCGCGCGCGCCGACCGCGTCCGCCAAGGCGGGCGAGAGCAGCGGCCACAGGATGGTGAGGAACAGCCACAGCCCGAGTGCCGCCAGCGCCGCGGTCGCGGGCGAGCGGAAGACGGTCGACAGCAGCATGGCGAGCGCCAGCCACACGCCGGCATAGAAGATCGTCACCACCAGCATCAGCAGGGCGCGCGCGATTTCTTCGCCGCTCGGCGCGAGCCCCAGCATCAGCAGGCCGAGGCCGATGACGAGCAGCCACAGCGCGACCAGGTTGATCGTGATGGTGGCGAGGCCGCCGAGGAATTTGCCGAACAGCAACGCGTCGCGGTAGATCGGCTGGGACAGGATACGGCTGAGGGTGCGACGGCTGTGCTCGCTGTTGACGAGGTCGAAGCCGAGGCCGATGGCGACCAGGGGCACGAGGAACGACAACAGCGAGGCGAACGAGGGCAGCGGCTCGCGCGCCTGGGTGAACAGGCGCAGGAACAGGAACGGATCTTCGGCGGTCGCGTCCTTGATCTGCTGGATCGAGCCGTAGACCGCCGCGATAGCGGTGAGCACCACCAGCCATTCGAGCACGAACATGCGCGCGCCGGTGAGATGGTCGGAGAGTTCCTTGAGGAACACCGTGCCGACGCCGCGCCAGGGCGAGCCTTCACGCTGCATTCCGTGCTCCATGGTCGTGGAAATAGCGCGTGTAGATCGCCTCGAGGCTCGGGTCCTCGACCGAGAGGCGGCGCAGCCGCCCGCCCGCGGCGACCACCGCGGCGGCGGCGTCCGGCCGCACGTCGCGGTCGGCGAGGAGCCGAAACCGCTCGGAACCGGGCGTCTCGACCGTGTGCACGCCGGGTACCTGCGCCAGCCGTTCGGCGAGCCCCTCCCCTTGCGCCTCGACCTCGACGGCGAAACCGCCGCCGAGCACCTGGCGGCCCAGTTCGGCGACGGTGCCCATGAGGGCGATGTGGCCCTCCTGGAACAGCGCGACGCGGTCGCACACGCTCTGCACCCGGTCGAGCAGGTGCGAGGACAGCAGCACCGATACGCCGTCGCGCTTGAGCCCGCGGATCATGTCGAGCAGTTCGAGCGTCGCCTGCGGGTCGAGGCCGGAGGTCGGCTCGTCGAGGATGGCGATGGCGACGTTCTTCATCAGGATCTCGGCAAGGCCGAGCCGCTGGCGCATGCCGCGCGAGAACGTGTCGACCTTGTTGCCGGCGACCTCGGCGAGGTCGACGCGCGCGAGCGCATCGGCAATGCGTGCCTCGCGCTCCGCTTCGGAAAAGCCGATCAGGCGCGCCGTATAGCGCAGGTTGTCGCGGGCGCTCATATAGTCGTAGAAGCCGACCGAATCCGGCAGGTAGCCGACCCGGCGCTTGACCGCGAGCGGCTCGCGCACCGGATCATGGCCGAGCACCCGCGCGGCGCCGGCGGAAATCTCGGTGAGCCCGAGCAGCATGAGGATCGTCGTGGTCTTGCCGGCGCCGTTGGGGCCGAGCAACCCGAATATTTCCCCGCGCGCCACCGTGAACGACACGTTGTCGACGGCAACCGCTCCGTCGTAGCGCTTGCTCAGCCCCTGGGCGTCGATGACGACGTCGCTCATCGCCGGCCGAACCTTGCGACCGCGCCGACCAGCACCAGCAACGAGACGGCGATGATGCCGATGCCGGTGATGCCCCAGATGGTCGAGGTCGTCACCCCGATGCGGAAGGTGGCCGATGCGCTCTCGCCACGCGCCGTCGCGCGCAGGCTCGTCACGTAGTCGCCGGCGACGGCCTTGTCGGACGGCGTCACCAGCGCCTGAACCTCGCGGCTCTGGCCGGGGGCGAGACCGTCGATCGACTTCGGCTCGAACACGACCTTCCACCCGCTCGGGCCGCTGCCGGAAAGCTCGACCTCGTCGGCCGGCGCCGTTCCGGTGTTGGTCACTTCGATCGGGATCGAGGACTCCTTGCCGGCGACCGCCGTCGCGCTCAGCACGCCGCCGCGTCCGGCGACGCCGAGCTGGGGCTGGCCGGTAACGTCGAGCACCACCTTGGTCTCGACGTTGGCGTCTTCGGCGGCGGCCCGCATGGTGACCGGGTACTGGCCGGCCTTGACCGTGCTCGGCGGGCGAACCTTGAGCTTCACGTCCTTGCTCTGGCCGGCGTCGATCGGGATCGAGCTGAGCTCCTGGCTGCCGTAGGCCTCGGTGAACGAGCTCTCGAAGTTCTGCGGCGCCTGGGCGGCGAGGCTCACCAGGAGGTTCTTGCCGCTGTCGTTCTTGACCGCGACGGTGAACTCGAAGCTCGACCGCGCGGTGCCGCGCAAATTCGGTAGCCGCGGCTCGAGCGACAGCTTCGCCGGCAGGTCCTTGGCGAACGCCACCACGATCGGCAGGCTCACGTCGGCGTCTTTGCCTTTCGCGCCGACGGTGAGCGTCTGCTTGCCGCTGGCGTTGCCCGGCACCTCGATGCGCAGTTGCAGCGCGACGCTGCCGTTGGTCGGGGGCATTGCCGCGGCCACCGGCTGGCCGCCGCCCAACAGGCTCACGTGCCATCCGGCCGGCTCGCCCTGAACGCTCAGGTCGAGCAACTCGGGCGGCAACCCGTAATTCTGCAGGCGCAGGCTGACCGTCGACGTGGTGCCGGGCCGGATCGTGACGGAGGGAAAATCCGCCATCAGATAAAGGCCCTTGACGCCGGCGGGGGCGTCTTCGGCGTGGGCGGCTGGGGACAATGCAGCAAGAACAATCGAAGCGGCCGCGAGAATAAGGCCTCGCATAGGGGCGTCTCCCGGAAGGTGATGGTTTGTCCGTGATTTGCCGCGCCTGCCTAGCACAGGCGCCGGGCCGCCGGAACGGCGTTGCCCCGGTGGGGATTACGACAAATCGGCGCAGGTTTGCGGATACCCCCGGACGGCCGATCAGTGGGCGAGCTTGGGAACCAGCGGGCCCCAGTCGTTGGCGAGCTTGAGCGGCGCCTCGGTCCTCTGCTGCAGCTCGTCGAACGAGAGCCCGTCGACGATCTCGCGCACGATCAGTCCCTGCGGCGTCACGTCGATCACCGCCAGGTTGGTGTAGATGCGGCTGACGCAGCGCTCGGCGGTGAGCGGATAGGCGCACTTTGCCTTGATGCGCGGGCTGCCGTCCTTGGTCGTGTGCTCGAGCAGCACCCGCACCCGCTTGGCGCCGACCGCGAGATCCATGGCGCCGCCCACGCCGGGCGGGAAGTTCGGGTCCTCCGTGGTCCAGTTAGCGAGGTCGCCGCGCTCGGAGACCTCGAACGCGCCCATGATCGACAGGTCGAGATGGCCGCCGCGGATCATCAGGAAGGCGTCGGCGTGGTGAAAGAACGAGCCGCCGGTGATCAGCGTGGTCAATCCCTTGCCGGCGTTGATGAGGTCGGGGTCGACCTCGTTGGGCGCCGGCTTCGGCCCCATGCCGAGCAGGCCGTTCTCGCTGTGGAACACGATCTCGCGGCCGGGCGGGATGTGATCGGAGACCATGGTGGGCAGGCCGATGCCGAGGTTGACGCACCAGCCGTTGTCGATGTCCTGGGCCGCGCGCCAGGCCATCTGCGGGCGGGACAGCGGGGTCATCGGCTTCTCCTAAGCGACCACGACGCGATCGACGAATATGCCGGGAGTATGCACGCATTCCGGATCGATGTCGCCCAGGCCGACCATTTGCTTGGTCTGTACCACGGTCAGTTCCGCCGCCATCGCCATGACCGGATTGAAGTTGCGCGCCGACTTGCGGTACGCGAGGTTGCCCCAGCGGTCGGCGCGATGGGCGCGCAAGAGCGCCACGTCGCCGCGCAGCGGCTTCTCGAACACGTAGCGCTTGCCGTCGATCTCGCGCACCTCCTTGCCGTCGGCGAGCTTGGTGCCGACGCCGACCGGCGAATAGAAGCCGCCGAGCCCGGCGGCGGCGCAGCGCATGCGCTCGCTGATGATCCCTTGCGGCACCAGCTCGAGCTCGATGCGGCCGGCCTTGTAGGCGGCGTCGAACGCGCGCGGATCGTCGGTGCGCGGGAACGAGCAGATCACCTTGCGCACCAATCCGGCGTCGATCAGCGCGGCGAGCCCGCGCTTGCCGCTGCCGGCGTTGTTCGACACCACGACGAGGTCGCGCACGCCCTTGGCGAGAAGCCCGTCGAGCAGATCGTCGGGCGCGCCGACCGCGCCGAACCCGGCGGAAAGGATGGTCGCCCCGTCCCGAATGCCGTCGAGCGCGGCGGCGATGCTGGCAACTTGCTTGTCGATCATCGGGGAGGAAACTCAGGCAACGCGGACTGCAGGTCGCGGCCGGCGGGCATCCTCCTCGACTCTATGACGGCAAATGTCCCTGTCAAATGCTCGGCGGCGAGCAACGGCCCCGGTCAGTCGCCGCCGGCGCGCAGCACGGTCGGCCAATCGGGCTCGTCCTCGGGCAGGACCCAGGGCTCGTTACGCGCCGCCTCCGCCCACTCGCGCCAGGCGGGAAGGCCCATCACCGCCTCCATGTAGGCGCGCGCGCGTGGCGCGACGTCGACCGCGTAGGTGTGGAACCGGGACACCACCGGCGCATACATGGCGTCGGCCGCCCCGAACGCCCCGAACAGGAACGGCCCGCCGTAGCGCACCCGGCAGTCGGCCCAAATGGCGTCGATGCGCGCGACGTTTGCCAGCGCGTCGGGGCTCAGATCGCGGCGCTTGACCGGCCGCCAGAAATTCATCGGGCACTCGCGCCGCAGCGCCGGGAACCCCGCGTGCATTTCCGCGGCGATCGCCCGCGCATGGGCGCGGGCGCGCGGCTCGCCCGGCCACAGGCCCGCGTGCGGGAACTTGTCGGCCAAGTATTCGAGAATGGCGAGCGACTCCCACACGTGCACGCCGTCGTCGTCGAGGGCGGGCACCTTTCCGTTCCCCGCCACCGCCAGGACCGTCGGCTTGAAGTTCGAATCGTTGAGCGAGATCACCCGCTCCTCGAAGGCAATGCCCGCCGTCTTCATGGCGATCCACGGTCGGAACGACCAGGACGAATAGTTCTTGTTGCCGATGATGAGCAGCATCAGTTTCAGGTATCAGGAGATCAGGGGTCAGGCATCAGGTTTCTGACTGCTGATTCTCGGCCGAGCAAGCGAATTGCGCTGATCGCACCAATCAATCGCGCGAATGGAAGCGCAGGGTCACTGCTTTCCTGACTCCTGCTTCCTGACCCCTGATTCCTGATCGGGCAGATCGACCGGCCCGCCGGCTTTCTTCCAGCCGCCGAAGCCGCCGCTGACGTGGGCGACGGGCTTGAGCCCCATGCGTTGCGCGGTCTGCGCCGC
>DASZJC010000040.1:0-3273 GCA_035948495.1 Xanthobacteraceae bacterium
TTGTCCTCGCCGTCGACGACGCCGGTCTGCAGCGCCTGATAGAGCTCGGAGAACGCCATGATCTGCGGTATGGCGCCGAGCTCGCGCGCCACCGCGTCGAGCACCTTGGAGCCCTGGATGCGCATCTTCAGGCCGCGGAAGTCCTCCGGCATGACGAGCGGCTTGTTGCAGGTGTAGACGTAGGTGCCGTTGTCCCAATAGGCGACCGCCAGGATGCCCTTGGCCTCGAGCTTCTTGCCCATGTCCGCCATCAACGGACTGGCATACATCGCCCGCGCGTGCGCATCGTCGGTCATCAGGTAGGGCAGATCGAAGACGTCGTACTCCTTGACCCCGAGCGGGCCGAACTTGGAAATGGACGGGGCAAGGATTTGCACCGAGCCGAGCTGCAATGCCTCCAGCTCCTCCTTGTCCTTGTAGAGCGACGAATTGGGGTAGACTTCGACCTTGACCTTCCCGTTCGTGTACTTCTCGGCAAGTTCCTTGAAGCGAAGCGCCGCCTTGCCCTTGGGCGCGTCCGGCGAGACCACGTGGCTGAACTTGATGATGATCGGCTGCTGGGCCATGCCGGCGCCGGGAGCCATGACGACGGCCGCCGCAGCCGCCGCGAGAAACCATTTGCGCATCGTTGTTTCCTCCGCCTGATCGAGGTCTTGTGGGTGCCTCCGCTTACGCTCGTACTATAGCGACTCTGCGGCAACTAGACCAATGGCCAAGGTGCCGAGCCCAGCGTGCTCCCACGTCACGCGCGCCATTCACGCGGCGCGCGCGCCGGATGCCCGAAGTCGCGCGGCTTCAGGCCGGCGTGGAACCAGGTGATGAAGCTGTAGATGTCGTAGACCGGCAAGCGCAGGTGCTCGCGCAGCGTGCTCGCATAGGGCGCCATGTTGGTGCATTCGAGCAGCACGGCGCCGACCTGCGGATGGCGGCGCACCAGCGCCTCGCCCGCCTCGATGACGTCGCGCTCCGCGGCGGCGACGTCGAGCACCGGCTCGTTGCCGAGGATCGCGCGGGTGAACTCCCGCCCCTCATCGGTGCCCGCGACCGGGGTATCCACGGCGACGCCCGCGGCCGCGAGGTGCTCGGGGCTCAAGGCGCGCGCGCTCACCGTCAGGATGCCAACCTGCCGGCCTTCCGGCAACACCCGCTCGATCATCGGCGCCTGCATCAGGCTCGAGGTCGCGACCGGAACGCCGACGCGGCGGGCGATCTCGCTCTGAAACAGGGAGAGGAAACCGCAGGTGGTGGTGATGCCATCGGCGCCCTGCTCCACCAGCTCGGTCGCGCCCGCCAGGAACGCATCGAGGAGCCCGCTCGCGCGCTCCCGCACCACGCGCTCGGGCGACGCTCCCTTGACCACCTTGTAGAGCACCGGGAACGGCCAAGTCTCCGCGTTGCCCATGTCGCCCGGGATGCGCGGGAACCTCGCCTCGAGCATCAAGATGCCGAGCCGGGCGCCGTAGATCGCCTTGCCGCCGTGGGCGATGCGCTCGTGATTGGGCTTCGTGCTCATCTGAGACTTCCCCTGCACGCGGCGCGGCCGGGGCAACGCACCCCCGTCGGAAACCGAGCCGCATCAATAGCTTGGAATATCAGGCCGAGACAACGCCGCAAACCGGGCCCGGTCGCGCCGCCGCGCGGTTGAAGCATCGATGGAATCTGCCCCATCGCCTGCTAGAGTGCGCGCCCTGCCGGGGAACGAGGAGGCCGTGATGGCATCGATGCTGCGAATTGCCGGCGCCGCGGTCGCGCTGCTTGCGGCCGCAACCGTGGTCCACGCCGCCGATCCGGTCGTGATCGGGTTGGAAATTCCGCTCTCTCCGCCGGGCGACCCCACCGCCGGCCAGCTGATCCGCCGCGGCGGCGAGTTGGCCATCGACTACATCAACGGCCCGATGGGAGGCGTGCTCGGCGACCGCAAGGCCGCCCTCTCGGTGCAGGACAGCCAGGGCCGCACGGAAAGCGGGATTGCGGCGTATCGGCGCCTGGTGACCGAGGACCACGCGGTCGGCGTCACCGGCTTCTTCCACTCGTCGGTCAACCTCGCGGTCAACGAGGTGGCGAAGGAACTCGGCGTGCCGACGATGGCGACCCAGGCGTCCGCCTCCGACATCACCGCCAAGCACTACGACGTGGCGTTCCGCACCCACATGATCGATCCCCTGCGCGTCGCCACCTGGCTCGACTTCATCAAGCGCAAGAATTTCAAGCGCATCGCCATGCTGGCGGAGACGACGGACTATGGGATCGGCCTTGCCGAGGAGACCGAAAAGCAGAGCAAAGAGCAGAAGCTCGGTCTCGAGCTGCAGACCGTCACGTTCGATCACGCCTCGACCGACCTGACGCCGCTGCTGCTGCAGGTCAAGGCATTCAAGCCCGACCTCGTGATCAACATCGGCGTCGGCCAACCCATGGACCTGATGATCGAGCAGGCCGCGACCCTCGGCATCACCCCGCAGACGCCGATGCTCGTCTCCTACGACGCCCCGATCCGGCCGCAGTTCTGGCAGCTTCACCCCAAGACCGGCGCCGGCCTCTATTTCATCGCCTACTACTCGCCCAAACAGAAGCTCTCCGACGCCGGCGACTGGTTCGCCAAGGCCTACGAGGCGAAGTACCACGAGTCGCCGGTCTATTCCTCGCTCAACGGCTTCGGCGACGTGCTCATCATTGCCGAAGCGGTCAAGCAGGCGAACAGCACCGACTCCAAGGCGGTGATCAAGGCGCTCGAGACCGGCACGTTCAAGAGCTGGACCTCCTCGCCGGTGACGTTCCCGCGCGCCGACGGCGTGTTCTTTCACAATTGGTCGCCGCCGGCCCTGATCCTGCACTACACCTCCGCGAACCAGGACTGGAAGACCGCCGACGTCATCGTCGAGCGCGCGGGCTCCGCGCCTTGATCTTTTCGTCATGCCCGGCCTTGTGCCGGGCATCCACGTCTTTACCGCTTCAGCAAATCAAGACGTGGATGGCCGGGACAAGCCCGGCCATGACGAGTCAGAAGTTGCGGAATCGCTTCATCCGCTTTCAGCCAACTCCTTGACCCGTGATGTTCTCCACCGAGCTGTTTATCCAGACGCTGATCGCGGGTGTGATCATCGGCGTGCTCTATGCGCTGATGGCGCTGGGCATCACCTTCATCTACAGCATCGTGAAGATGATCAACTGGTCGATGGGCGAGTTCTACATGATCGGCGGGTACCTGCAGTATCTGCTGATCGTGGAGTGGCTCGGCGCCGATTTCTGGTGGGTGGCGGCGCCGCTCTCGGCGCT
>DASZJC010000041.1:0-4276 GCA_035948495.1 Xanthobacteraceae bacterium
TGGCAGAAGGGAAAGATCGGCACGCTGACGCGCGACCAGCTCGAGCGCATCTCTCTCGTGCTCGGCATCCACAAGGGCCTCAAGCTCCTCTTCGCGGACGACGCGAGCGCCACGCGCTGGCTGACCAGCCCAAATCGCGACTTGCCTTTCGGCGGTCAGTCGCCGCTCGATCGCGCTTTGCGCGGCAGCATCGACGACCTCTATGCGGTGCGCCGCTACATCGATGCGTGGCGCGGGATGAAATGACCGCGGACAGCCGCGCGCATGTCCGAGAAACCACCCACCGCCTGGTTGCCAGCCGCTATCCGGCGGTGGGCGTGTTTGACGATCTTGCCGCCGATAAGGACGAGTTGGCGGTGGCTTTCCTGCTGGAGTCCGCGACCAACGACCGCCTTGCCATCCTGTCCCGCCGCTTGCCGCTCCTTCCCGAGAACGAAATCGTGCAAGGGCTGGGCGCGACCATGGTCATGGCCGCGTTTCTTCATGCCGACGAGGCGGGCGGGCGCTTCACCGACGGACGGCTCGGCGCCTGGTATGCATCGTTCGACGTGCACACCGCCATCGCCGAAACGCTCCATCACAGCACGCGTCGCCTTCGACGCGCGGACGGGGCGTTTCCGAGCAACATCCAAATGCGCGAACTCATCGCAGGTATCGACTGCGACCTCATCGACATCCGCGGCCAGAAGGAAATCCGGCCCGAACTCTACGACCCGGATGACTACAGCGCCGCGCAGGCTTTTGGCGCCCACTTGCGCTGGCCCGCATCGGGAGGCGGCGAAAACGGCGTGGTGTACGACAGCGTGCGGCGCACCAGCGGGACGAATGTGTGCGTCTACCGCCCATCGCTGATCATCCTGCCGGTCGATCAGGCGGACTACTACGAATACCGCTGGGACGCATCCGGACGGGCCAGCGTGCTCAAGCTCACGAACATGAACTCCGACGCCCCGGCGGCCTGATCGCGCGGAGGCTCAGGCCGAGCCCGACGGCCACGCCCGCACCGGTCCGACCGCGGTCGCGGCGGCCTCATGTCGATGACGTGAGGACGCGCGAGCGCGCGGCCGCGCGAGCGACGGTTGTTCATTTTGCGTTCAGAATTCCTTCACGATGATGCCGCATTCGCCCCCAGGCGAACTCTGCAGAGTTGGAATGAACAAGTTCGCACGTGCGAACGAACATGGAGGGAACGTTGAAGAAGCTGGCTTTTGTTGCGTCCGCGGCGACCATACTGGTCTGCGCGGCGTCACTCATCGCTACCCCCGCCGATGCAAAAACCAAGCATCACAAGAAGCCGGCCGCCGCGGCAGGCCAGATGGCGGGCGGCCCGGGCGGCATGAACGCCGGCCCGTCGCATATGCCGGGCGGCCCCGTGAAGAGCGGCAACATGTGCTGGAAGGACCGCGACCCCTGGGGCAACACCGGTCAAGGCTACTGGGCTGCGTGCCCGAAATAACCTGGGAACTGTGGTGAGAGCGGGCGGGTCGAAGGACCCGCCCTTTTTTATGCGCCGCGGCCGCTGAAAGATTCAGGCGATAGCCGCCTCACTTTATAATGAAGCAGCTCCATAATGAAGCAGCTCCCGCCCCGACTGAGGGGTAGCATCGTAGGGTGTCGCCCATTGACGGTATCATAGTGCCGATCGGCGCTCTTGCGGGGCGCCCCGCGAGGTTCTCGCCGACAAGATTAAAGTCATTGATGAGACAATGGGTTAGCCGGCGCGGCCGGAGCGCCGGCGCGGCCGGCGATTTGACAGGCCGGGGCAAGTTACCCATCTTCCAGCCCAATTCCGAGGGCCGGCCGCGCCAAGAGCAGCGGCCAGACCCGCCAAAATCCGGACCTTCATGAACATTGTCGTTGTCGAATCCCCGGCCAAGGCCAAGACCATCAACAAGTATCTTGGCCCGGGGTACGAGGTGCTGGCTTCGTTCGGTCACGTGCGCGACCTGCCCGCCAAGGACGGCTCGGTCGACCCCGCGGCCGACTTCCGCATGATCTGGGAGGTGGACGGCAAGTCGCAGAAGCGCCTCGCCGACATCGCCAGGGCGGTCAAATCCGCCAGCAAGCTCATCCTCGCCACCGACCCGGACCGCGAGGGCGAGGCGATCTCCTGGCACGTGCTCGAAGTGCTCAAGGAGAAGCACGCGCTCAAGAAGCAAACGGTCGAACGGGTGGTGTTCAACGCCATCACCAAGCAGGCGGTGGCGGAGGCGATGAAGCACCCGCGCGCCATCGACCGGGCGCTGGTCGACGCGTATCTCGCGCGCCGGGCGCTCGATTATCTGGTCGGCTTCACCCTCTCGCCGGTGCTGTGGCGCAAGCTGCCGGGCGCGCGCTCGGCCGGCCGGGTGCAGTCGGTGGCGCTGCGCCTCGTCGCCGACCGCGAGCTTGAGATCGAGCGCTTCGTTCCGCGCGAGTTCTGGTCGCTGATCGCCACCTTGGCGACGCCGCGCAACGAGACCTTCGAGGCGCGCCTGGTCGGCGCCGACGGCAAGAAGATCCAGCGCCTCGACATCGGCTCGGGCGCCGAGGCCGAGGCGTTCAAGCGCGACCTGGAGAACGCGAAATTCCGGGTCGCCTCGGTCGAAGCCAAGCCGACGCGGCGCCATCCGCAACCGCCGTTCACCACCTCGACCTTGCAGCAGGAGGCAAGCCGCAAGCTCGGCTTCGCGCCCGCCCATACCATGCGGCTGGCGCAACGCCTCTACGAGGGCGCCGACATCGACGGGGAGACCGTCGGCCTGATCACCTACATGCGCACCGACGGCGTGCAGATCGCCGAGGAGGCGATCGCCTCGGTGCGCAAGGTGATCGGCGCCGACTACGGCGCGCGCTATCTGCCCGACGCGCCGCGGGCGTACCAGACCAAGGCGAAGAACGCGCAGGAGGCGCACGAGGCGATCCGCCCGACCGATCTCGCGCGGCGGCCGCGCCAGGTCGCGCGCTTCGTCGAGCGCGACCAGGCCAGGCTGTACGAATTGATCTGGCTGCGCGCGGTCGCGAGCCAGATGGAATCGGCGGAACTCGAGCGCACCACCGCGGAGATCGAGGCCAAGGTCGGCGCGCGGTCGCTCGACCTACGCGCGACCGGCACCGTGATCAAGTTCGACGGCTTCCTCACGCTTTATCAGGAGGGGCACGACGAGAACGGCGAGGACGAAGAGGGCCGCCGGCTGCCGGAAATGCAGGCGGGCGAGCCGCTCGCAAAGCGCGCGATCGCCGCCGACCAGCACTTCACCGAGCCGCCGCCGCGCTATTCGGAAGCTTCGCTCGTCAAGCGCATGGAGGAACTCGGCATCGGCCGGCCGTCGACCTACGCGGCGATCCTCCAGGTGCTCAAGGACCGCGGCTACGTGCGCATCGACAAGAAGCGCCTGGTGCCGGAGGACAAGGGCCGGGTCGTGGTCGCGTTCCTCGAGAACTTCTTCACCCGCTACGTCGAATACGACTTCACCGCGGACCTCGAAGAGCAGCTCGACCGTGTGTCGAACAACGAGGTCGCCTGGCGCGATCTCCTGCGCAACTTCTGGCGCGACTTCGCGCGCGCGGTCGACGACATCAAGGATGTGAGCGTCGCCGAGGTCATCGACACGCTCGACGAGATGCTGGCGCCGCACCTTTTTCCGCCGCGCACCGACGGCACCGATCCGCGCAAGTGCCCGAGCTGCGAGGGCGGCCGCCTCTCGCTCAAGCTCGGCAAGTTCGGCGCCTTCATCGGCTGCTCGAACTATCCGGAGTGCCGCTTCACCCGCACCCTCTCGGTGCCGGGCGAAGGCGATCCGGAGAACGGCCACAAGCGCCTGGGCGAAGACCCGGCGACCGGGCTCGAAGTGACGTTGCGCAGCGGCCGCTTCGGCCCCTACGTGCAACTCGGCGAGGCGGTCGACGGCGAGAAGCCCAAGCGCGCCGGCCTGCCGCGCGGCCTCTCCCCCGACGACGTCGATCTCGACCGCGCCCTGCGATTGCTGGCGCTGCCGCGCGAGGTCGGGCGCCATCCGGAAACCGGCGAACCGATCCGCGCCGGCGTCGGCCGGTTCGGCCCCTACGTGCAGCACGGCAAGAGCTACGCCAGCCTCGAGACCGGCGACGACGTGCTCACCATCGGGCTCAACCGCGCGGTGACGCTGATTGCCGAGAAGCAGCTCAAGGGCAAGAGCGGGCGCCGCTTCGGTCCCGACCCCGGCCGGCCGCTCGGCGATCATCCGACCAAGGGCGGCGCGATCGCGGCGAAGAACGGGCGCTACGGCCCCTATGTCAGCCACGACGGCATCAACGC
>DASZJC010000042.1:0-2574 GCA_035948495.1 Xanthobacteraceae bacterium
CCGATCCGATCCACCAGTTCGAGATCAACAAGCTGTTCACGATCGCCAAGGTCGGGGCGACCGAGATCGCGTTCACCAATTCGGCGATGTTCATGGTGATCGCCGTCGCCGGCATCGCGTTCCTGATGATCGGGCTGACGCACGCTCGGGCGCTGGTGCCGGGCCGGCTGCAATCGCTGGCGGAAATCTCCTACGAGTTCGTCGCCGACACGCTGCGCAACGCGACCGGCGAAGCGGGCATGAAATTCTTCCCGTTCGTGTTCACCATCTTCATGTTCGTGCTGTTCGCCAACGTCGTGGGCCTGCTGCCCTACTCGTTCACGGTCACGAGCCACATCGTGATCACCGCCGCGCTCGCGTTGCTGGTGTTCTTCACCGTCATCGTCTACGGCTTCTGGAAGAACGGCCTGCGTTTTTTCAAGCTGTTCGTACCGAGCGGCGTGCCGATCTACATCCTGCCGTTTGTCGTGCTGATCGAGGTGATGTCGTTCCTGTCGCGCCCGATCTCGCACAGCGTGCGGCTGTTCGCCAACATGCTCGCCGGCCACATCACCCTCAAGGTGTTCGGCGGCTTCGTGACCATGCTGGCGGGCATCGGCGTCGCCGGCTGGTTCGGCGCCGCGCTGCCGCTCGTCATGATCGTGACGCTCACCGCGCTCGAGCTGCTGGTCGCTTTCCTGCAGGCCTACGTGTTCGCCATCCTGACCTGCATCTACCTCAACGACGCGATTCACCCGGGCCACTGAGCAGGCGGCCCGCCGCCTTCCCGCAACACAGCAAAGAGGAGCTATCGAAATGGATCCGGTCGCAGCAAAATACATCGGTGCCGGCATTGCCTGCATCGGCATGGGCGGGGCCGGCGTCGGCGTCGGCACCATCTTCGGCAGTTATCTCGCCGCGGCGATCCGCAATCCGTCGGCCGCGCCGGGCCAGTTCGGCAACCTGATCTTCGGCTTTGCCATCACCGAGGCGCTCGGCATTTTCTCGCTGCTGATCGCGCTGTTGCTGCTGTTCGCGCTGTAAAACCGGCGCGGCACGTGCGCCGCGCGCCTTGAAGCGAGCCATGGCCGAGACCGCAGCCCATACCGAGGTCCCTTCCGAGGGCCACAAGGCCGGCTTTCCGCCGTTCCAGAAGGACACGTTCGCCTCGCAGCTCGTGTGGCTGACGATCACGTTCGTGGTGCTCTATCTCCTGGTGGCGAGGGTCGCGTTGCCGCGCGTCGGCGGCATTTTCGCGGCGCGCCGCGAACGGGTCGAATCGGACATGGCGCAGGCGCAGCGGCTGCGCGAGGAAGCCGACACGGCGCTCGCGGCCTACGAAAAGGAGTTGGCCGATGCGCACGGCCGCGGCCAGGCCATCGCGAGCGAGACCCACGCGCGGCTCACCGCGGAAGCCGAGGCGCGGCGCAAGGTGCTCGAGGCGGAGCTCAACGCCAAGCTGGCGGAGGCCGAAAAGGCGATCGCCGCGGCCAAACAGGCCGCCATGGCGAACGTGCGCGGCATCGCGGCCGAGGCGGCCGCCGCGATCGTCGAGCGCCTGATCGGGTTGGCGCCCGCCGAGCCGGCGGTTGCGGCCGCGGTCGACGACGCGCTCAAGCGTTGAGGGACGCGATGCTGCTGGAAGCGGAATTTTGGGTCGCGGTCGGGTTCTTCCTGTTCGTCGGCGTGCTCGTCTATTACGGCATCCCGAAGAAGATGCTCGACGCGCTCGACCGCCGCACCGCGCGCATCAAGGTCGAGCTTGACGACGCGCGTCGCCTGCGCGACGAGGCCGCGGCGCTGCTCGCCGAATATCGCCGCAAGCGCGAGGCGGCCGACGCCGAGGCCGCGGCCATCCTCGCGGGCGCGCGCGACGAGGCGGAGCGAGTCGCCGCCGAGGCGAAGGCCCGGATGGAAGAATTTATCGCGCGCCGCTCGCAGGTCGCGCAAAACAAGATTGCCCAGGCGGAGACCCAGGCGGTCGCCGACGTGCGCGCCGCCGCCGCCGAGGCCGCGGTCGCCGCCGCCGAGAAGATCCTCAGCCAGACCGCCAAGGGCGATGTCGCCGACCGTTTGCTGACTGAAGGCATCCGCGACGTGAGGGCGAAGCTGAACTGAGACCTTTCACTCCGGCGTCATCGCCCGCGAAGGCGGGCGATCCGGCAACCCCTGCTCTTTCAACAACAACTCGGACTTCGGATTACTGCATGCCCCGCTTGCGCGGAGCATGACGAGTCAGTATTTGGGCCACCGGCGTCGCCCGCCTCACCGGCCTATTCCGTCGCCTGTCCCGCCGCCGGCTTCACCCAGCGCAGCACCGGGGTGCGGGCGGCGCGGGTCTCGTCGAGTCGGCGGCGCGGTGCACGGCGGGGCGCTTCGAGGAAGCGCGCCTTGTCGCCGGCCTTCGCGGCAAAGGCGAGATCGCGCATCGTCGCCACGAACAGATCGAGCGACGCCTTGCTCTCGGATTCGGTCGGCTCGATCAGCATGGCCCCGTGCGCGACCAGCGGGAAGTAGACCGTCATCGGGTGATAGCCCTCGTCGATCAGCGCCTTGGCGACGTCGAGCGTGGCAAGCCCGGTGCCCTCGAGCCAG
>DASZJC010000043.1:0-3660 GCA_035948495.1 Xanthobacteraceae bacterium
GAGGGCCGCTTCGAGCTGGCGATGATAGTGCCGGCGGGTGACTTCGCGCGCTCCGAACGTCTTGAGGTGATCGGTCACGAACTGCGTGTCGAGCAGCACGAAGCCGCCCGCCTTGAGCCGCGCGACGAGATGCACGAGCGCGATCTTGGAGGCGTCGCGCGCGCGGTAAAACATGCTTTCGCCGAAGAAGGCGCCGCCCAGGCTCACCCCGTAAAGCCCGCCGACGAGGTCCGCGCCGTCGTAGACCTCGACGGTGTGGCAATGGCCGCGCGCGTAGAGCCCGCGGTAGAGCGCGCGGATGCGCGCGTTGATCCAGGTGCGCGCGCGGCCGGCCGCCGGCTCGGCGCAGGCGTCGATCACCGCGTCGAAGTCCTTGTCGCACACGACCCGGAACCGGTCCTGGCGCAGGGTGCGGCGCAGGCGCGCCGGCACGTGGAAGGCTTCGAGCGGCAGCACGCCGCGCCGCTCCGGCTCGATCCAGTAGAGCGCCGGATCGTCCGCGCTCTCCGCCATGGGAAAAATGCCGCAGGCGTAGGCCTTGAGCAGCACCTCGGGCGTGATCTCGACGAGCGCGGGCTTCATGGCGGGTCGGAGGTCGGATGTCGGAGGTCAGAGGTCAGATAATATTGAATCCGTCCTCTGTCATCCGACATCCGTCATCCGATCTCTGCCGTCTGACTGAGGAACCGCTCCAGCCAGTGGATGTGGTAGTCGCCGTCGATCACGGCCTGCTCGCGCACCAGGGCGCGGAACAGCGGCAGGGTGGTCTCGATCCCGTCGACCACGAACTCGTCGAGCGCGCGCTTGAGCCGCATCAGGCACTCGGTGCGGGTCTTGCCGTGCACGATCAGCTTGCCGACGAGGGAATCGTAATAGGGCGGAATCGCATAGCCCTGGTAAACCGCGGAATCGACGCGGATGCCGGGCCCGCCCGGCGGGTGATAGTGCTGGATGCGGCCGGGCGAGGGCCGGAACGACACCGGGTTCTCCGCATTGATGCGGCACTCGATGGCGTGGCCGTGGAACTTCACGTCCTCCTGCGTCAGCCCCAGGTCGCCGCCGGCCGCGACCCTGATCTGCTCGAGGACGAGGTCGATATCGGTGATCATCTCGGTCACCGGATGCTCGACCTGGATGCGGGTGTTCATCTCGATGAAGTAGAACTCGCCGTCCTCGTAGAGGAACTCGACGGTGCCGACGCCGAGATAGTTGAGTTCGCGCATGGCGGCGGCGACGCGCGCGCCGATGCGGTCGCGCACCTCGGCGTTGACCGCGGGCGAGGGGCCTTCCTCCCAGACCTTCTGATGGCGGCGCTGCAGCGAGCAGTCGCGCTCGCCGAGATGGATCGCGCCGCCCTTGCCGTCGCCCAGCACCTGGATTTCGATGTGGCGCGGCTCGACCAGATACTTCTCGAGATAGACCGCGGCGTCCCCGAACGCGGCCTGCGCCTCGGCGCGGGCGGTTGCCAGCGCGCCGGCGAGGTCGGCCCGCGAGCGCACGACCTTCATGCCGCGCCCGCCGCCGCCGGCGGCCGCCTTGACCAGGAGCGGAAAGCCGATGGCGCCGGCGATGCTTGCCGCCTGCGCCTCGTTCTCGATGCCGCCCTCGGAGCCGGGCACCACCGGAAGCCCGAGCCGGGCGGCGGTGCGCTTGGCTTCGATCTTGTCGCCCATCAGGCGGATGTGCTCGGCCGTCGGACCGATGAATTGCACGTTGTGCTCGCGCAATATCTCGGCAAAACGCGCGTTTTCGGAGAGGAAGCCGTAGCCCGGATGGACGGCGTCGGCTCCGGTGATCTCGCAGGCGGCGAGCAGCGCCGGGACGTTGAGGTAGCTGTCCTTGGCGGGCGGCGGGCCGATGCACACGCTTTCGTCGGCGAGGCGCACGTGCATGGCGTCGGCGTCGGCGGTCGAATGCACGGCGACCGCCGGAATCCCCAGCTCCTTGCAGGCCCGCAGGACCCGCAGCGCGATTTCGCCGCGATTGGCGATGAGGATTTTGTCGAACATCGGGTCAGGCGCCGAACATCCTCCTCCCGTCATGCCCGGGTTTGGCCCGGGCATCCACGCCTCGAGCGCGCAAGCGCTGCACGGACGTGGATGGCCCGGACGTGCCCGGCCATGACGCGCGAGGAGTGCGACGGCGCGCCGTCATTCGACGATCATCAGCGGTTCGCCGAACTCGACCGGCTGCCCGTCCTCGAATAGGATCTGCGTCACCGTGCCGGCGCGCGGCGAGGGAATCTGGTTGAGCGTCTTCATCGCCTCGACGATCAGCAAGGTGTCGCCGATCTGCACCGCGCTGCCGACGTCGACGTAGGGCTTGGCGCCCGGCTCGGCGGCGCGATAGGCGGTGCCGACCATGGGGGAGGGCACGAGGCCGGGGTGCGCGGCGGCGTCGATCATTCCCGCGACCACGGACGGACCCGCGATGGGAACGGCCGCGGGACCCTCGACCGGCGCATGCGCGGGCAACGCCGGGCCACGGGCACCCTGCCGCGCGACGCGCACGCGCTGGCCGTCCTGCTCGATCTCGATTTCGCTCAGTCCCAATTCGTCGAGCAAAGCGGCGAGGTCGCGGATCGCATCCTGATCGATCGCAATCCTGCGCCCGGGCAATCGCTGCGGCTTGGGCCAGCGCGCCACGGCGTCAGCCCTCGCTCGTCGCGCCGACCATCGCGGCAAGCCCGCTGATGGCGAGGGTGTAGCCGCCGACGCCGAACCCGCAGATCACCGCGCGGGCGACCCGCGAGACGTACGAATCGTGGCGGAAGCTTTCGCGCGCGTGGATGTTGGTGATGTGCACCTCGATGACCGGGATGGCCGCGGCGAGGATGGCGTCGAGGATGGCAACCGAGGTGGTGGTGTAGGCCGCCGGGTTGAGCACGATGCCCACGGCCTTCTCGCGCGCGGCCTCCTGGATCCAATCGACGATCGCGCCCTCGTGGTTCGACTGGCGGAACTCGACCGAAAGGCCGAACCGCTTGGCCGCCTCGCGGCACAGGCGCTCCACGTCGGCGAGCGTGGCGCGGCCGTATTTCTCCGGCTCGCGCGTGCCCAGCAGGTTGAGGTTGGGACCGTTGAGCACGTAGATCGTCTTGCTCGTCGTCTTGGCCATGAGGCGTGCCTAGTGTCCCGATTCCGAAGTTCGCCCGATCTTGCGGCTCACTCCGTAGCGAACTTCGGAATCGCCTCGTCCTGCGCTACCTTAATGTTATGCGTTAAAGCGCGTACGGCAAGGCGACGGCCGTCGAGCTGCCGGATTTATAAGAGGCCGCGCAGGGAAGGGGAAGCCTGCCGACGGGCGCCGCCGGCGAAGCGGGCGTTCAGTGCCGCGCGGCGTCGACCTTCTCCTTGAGCGCGTCGTAGCCCTGCGCGCCGATCACCACGTCGGAGCCGATGATGTAGCTCGGCGTGCCGTCGAGGCCGATTGCGTCGGCGACCTTGAGGTTCTCCTTGAGGGTCTCGCGCACCTCGTCGCTGCCGAGGTCCTTCTCGATGCGGGCCACGTCGAAGCCGACTTCCTTGGCGGCCGCGAGCGCGTGCGCCTTGTCGGCCGGGCCGTGGCCGCCGAGCAGCTTCTGATGGAACTCCAGATATTTCTTGCCGGTCTTGTCCTGCATGCGCGCCGCCACCGCGACCTGCGCGGCTTCCACCGAGC
>DASZJC010000044.1:0-9453 GCA_035948495.1 Xanthobacteraceae bacterium
CCACGGCGAGGGCCGCATGCCGCGCGGAAATAAGCCTCATGGTGCGCTCCTGTCGGGCGAGCGGCGGCGCCGCTCGGGTGAATGAGGGGATGACGGTTCTGCCGTTTCCTTGGGCGGCGAAGCTGAATTTTTCAGCACGGCTTGCGAATCTCCGGCTCTGGTGCGCCGAAAGCCGGGGCAATCGGCGGACCCGACGCCGCCATTTGCCCACCCAAGACCCTAGATGACGGCAGTGCCGCGGTCTGTTGCCGATTTCGTGCCGGCGCGGTGCCGAATTGGCATCCCTCGTGCTTGTAGAGCATGATCCCGAAAAGTGGGTACCGGTTTTCGGAAAAGATCATGCTCCAGCGAAGATGAGCCATGAGGCACGCCCGCATCCTGCGTTACGTCGACGAGATCGCCCGCTGCGGCTCGATCCGCAAGGCCGCGGAACGGCTCAACGTGACCGCTTCGGCCATGAACCGGCGGGTCGCGGATCTCGAGGACGAGCTCGGCGCCCGGCTGTTCGAGCGCAAGCCGCGCGGCGTGCGCCTGACCTCCGCCGGCGAACTGTTCGTGCGCTACGCGCGCGAGCAGGCGACCGACATGGAGCGCGTCAAATCGCAGATCGAGGACCTCAAGGGCCTGCGCCGCGGCACGGTGCGCATTGCCTGCAGCCAGGCGCTCGCGCACGAGTTTCTCCCCGCCGAGATCGCCGCCTTCCGCGCGGCGCATCCGCTCGTCGCCTTCGAGGTGAAGGTGCTCGACCACGAACGCGCGATCGCGGCGCTCGCGAGCTACGACACCGACCTCGTGCTGGTGTTCCGCCCGCCGTTCCTGGCGACGTTTCAGCCGCTGATGCGCCTGCCGCAGCGCCTGATCGCGCTGATGGCCGCCGATCACCCGCTCGCCGGCAAGCGCACCGTGCGACTGCGCGACTGCGCCGCCTATCCGGTCGCGCTCGCCGAGCGCAGCATCGGCGGCCGCCAGCTGCTCGACGAGGTTGCCGCGCGCGCCGGGCTGCATTTTACGACCGTCGTCGAATCCAATTCGTTCGAGTTCCTGCGCTGCTACGTCGCGCGCGAGCGGGCGATCTCGTTCCAGATCCGCATCGGCGCGCCGGCGCTTAATTCCGACGTGGTGGCGCGCGAGATCGACGACCGCGACGTGCCGCAGGCCGACCTCGTGCTCGGCCACATCCGCGGACGCAGTCTTCCCATCGCCACCGCGATATTCGCCGAGCGCCTGATCCGCCGGCTCGAGATCATGCGCGAGGATCAGCAGCAGGCCGCGTAACATCAATGGCTGCAAGTCACCGTCGGTCGTCATCGCCCGCGCAAGCGGGCGATCCAGTAACCACAGGTCCTGCAAATAGAATCACGGCCGGTGGATACTGGATGCCCCGCTTTCGCGGGGCATGACGAGGTCGGCGTCAGTCGAGAGGAAGAATCATGGACCTGCTGCATCCGATCTTAAGCGAATGGGTCAGCATGATCCTGCGCTGGCTGCACGTGGTTGCCGGCATCGCGTGGATCGGCAGCTCGTTCTATTTCATCCACCTCGATCTGAGCCTGAAAGCCCGCGAAGGGCTGCCGTCCGGCGTCCAGGGCGACGCCTGGCAGGTGCACGGCGGCGGCTTCTATCACATGATCAAATACCTGGTGGCGCCGGCGCGCATGCCCGACAGCCTCACGTGGTTCAAGTGGGAGGCCTACACCACCTGGCTCTCCGGCTTCGCCCTGCTGATCGTGGTTTATTACGTCGGCGCCGAGCTGTTCCTGATCGACAAGTCGGTGATGGACCTCTCGCCCCTTGCCGCCGGCGCGGTCGGCCTCGGCAGCCTGACGCTCGCCTGGCTCGCCTACGAGGCGATGTGCCGCTCGCCGCTCGGCCGGCACGAGCTGGCGCTGGCGCTGATCGGCTACGCGTTCCTCGTCGCGCTCACCTACGCCTTCACCCACGTGTTCTCCGGCCGCGGCGCCTTCGTGCAGATCGGCGCCGTGATCGGCACCATGATGGTCGCCAACGTGTTCGTGGTCATCATCCCCAACCAGAAGAAGAGCGTGGCGGCGCTCATCGCCGGCCAAGTGCCCGATCCGAAGTGGAACTTCGAGGGCAAGCAGCGCTCGGTGCACAACAATTACCTCACCCTTCCGGTCGTCCTCCTGATGATCAGCAATCATTATCCGCTGCTGTTTGCCACCCGTTACAACTGGCTCATCGTCGCCATCGCGCTCGCGCTCGGCCCGCTGATCCGCCACTTCTACAATTCGCGCCACGCCGGCAAGGGAAGCCCGTGGTGGACCTGGGCGGCGGCGGCGGCCGGCATGGCGGCAATCGCCTGGCTCTCCGCGGCCGGCCCGCGCGCCGCGCTCACCGGCGCCGCCCCGGCGGCGGTCGACGTCGCCGCGGTCGACGACATCGTGCTCTCCCGCTGCAGCATGTGCCACGCCGAGCAGCCGGTATGGGCCGGCATCCCGGCGGCCCCGGGCGGGGTGATGTTCGACGCGCCCGAGCGCATCCACCGCCAGGCGCGGCTGATCGCCGTCTACGCGGTGCGCTCGAACGCCATGCCGCCCGGCAACGTCACCGAGATGACCGGGGAGGAACGCCGCACCTTGGCGGCCTGGATCGACGCCGGCGCCCCCGCAAGGTGACGGCGGCGGTGCTGGCATCGCGTTTGCTTGGGCTTAAGCAGGTCATCCCGTCCGTGAGGTGAGCCATGCCGACTAAGATTGCAAATGCCCTCGTCACGCCCCTGGGCCGGGCCGCGATCGCCGCGGTTCTTGGGCTCGCCTGCGCTTCGACCGCGGCGCCGGCGGCCGACAAGGTCACGTTCATCACCAGCTGGTTCGCGCAAGCCGAGCACGGCGGCTTCTACCAGGCCAAGGCCACCGGCCTCTACGAGAAGGCCGGCCTCGACGTGACCATCAAGATGGGCGGCCCGCAGGTCAACGGCATGCAGCTCCTGCTCGCCGGCGAAGCCGACCTGATGATGGGCTACGACTTTCAGGTGCTCAAGGCGCTGGAGCAGGGCTTCCCGGTCATCACCGTGGGGACGTCGTTCCAGTACGACCTGCAAGGCATCATGTCCCACGACGACGTCAACAGCCTCGCCGGCCTCAAGGACAAGACGATCCTGGTGGCGACGTCGGGCCGCACTACCTGGTGGCCGTGGCTGAAGGCGAAATTCCATTACACCGAAGAGCAGGCGAAGCCCTACACGTTCAACCTGCAGCCGTTCTTCGCCGACAACAACACGGTGCAGCAGTCGTATCCTTCCTCGGAACCGTTCCAGGCGCTCAAGCAGGGCGTGCCGGTGAAGTTCTTCCTCTTCGCCAAGGACGGCTATCCGCCCTACGGGACGACCATGGTGACGACGCGCGCCTTCGTCGATAAGAATCCCGACGTGGTGGCGCGCTTCGTCAAGGCCTCGCTCGAAGGGTGGAAGAGCTACATGAGCAATCCGGGACCGGCCAATGCGCTGATCAAGGCGGAGAATCCGAAGATGGGCGACGAGCAGATCGCGTTCGGCATCGAGCAGATGAAGGCGCTCAAGGTGCTCGACGGCGGCGACGCCGCCACCATGGGGATCGGGATCATCACGGCGGCGCGCTGGAAGGCGACCTACGACTTCATGGTCGCCGCCGGCCTGCTCAAGCCGGAGGTCGATTGGCATGCGGCCTTCACCGACCGGTTCGTCAAGGACCTCAAGCTGTCGATGTGAATCTTGACTTCGTCATGGTGAGGAGCTCGTGCATCAAACACAAACGTCATCCTGAGGAGGCCGCGCGCGCTTGCGCGCGGTCGTCTCGAAGGATGGCCGCAAGCACCGCACTTGCTTCCATCCTTCGAGACGGCCGCTTCGCGGCCTCCTCAGGATGACGGGTCAGCTGTTATAAAGGGACCCCGCCCACGTGCTGGCTTTGAGTGATGCAGATGTCCGTCGCGCCGCGGGTGACCTCGCGCCCGTGGTCGAATTGCTGTCGGCCGAAAAGATCTATTCCGACGGCACGCGCGCGCTCGCTCCCGTCGATCTCGCCGTGCGCAACGGCGAATTCCTCACCCTGATCGGCCCTTCCGGCTGCGGCAAGAGCACCGTGCTCAAGCTGATGGCGAACCTGATCGAGCCGTCGGACGGCCGCATTCTGTGGTGGCGCGGCGGCTTCGACCGCATCGGCTCGGACGGCCGGCGCCTCGCCTTCGTGTTCCAGGATCCGACCCTGATGCCGTGGGCGCGCGTGGAGGCCAACGTGCGCCTGCCGCTCGATCTCGCAGCGGTCCCGCCGGCGCAGGGGCGGGCGCGCGCCATCGCGGCGCTCTGCCACGTCGGGCTCGACGGCTTCGAGCGCCATTATCCGCGCCAGCTCTCCGGCGGCATGCGCATGCGCGTGTCGATCGCCCGCGCGCTCGTCACCGAGCCCGACCTGCTGCTGATGGACGAGCCGTTCGGGGCGCTCGACGAGTTCACCCGCAACCGCCTCGACGCCGACCTCGTGCGGCTGTGGTGGGAGCGCAAGCTCACCAGCGTGTTCGTGACCCATTCGATCTACGAGGCGGTGTTCCTCTCGACCCGGGTCGTCGTCATGACGACGCGGCCCGGCAAGGTGTTCAAGGTCATGACCGTCGACGAGCCGCAGCCGCGCGACGGCGGCTTCCGCGACAGTCCGCGCTTTGCCGAATATTGCCGCGCGGTGTCGGCGTGGCTCGCCGAAGCGTCGTCGGCCGCGGCTAGCGCATGTTCCGGCGAAGTGGGTACCGGTTCGCCGACAAGAACATGCGCCGAGTTGAAACTTCCAGAGCATGGCCCGATTCCGAAGGATCGGGACATGCTCTAGCTGTTGAGAGAGCGCGATGAAGCCGTGGATTCAGTCCGAGGCGGTGATGCGCATCGCGGCGCCGCTGCTGGTCGGGATTCTCGTCGTCGCCGCATGGGAACTCGTCTGCCGGGCGGCGCAGGTCCCGATTTTCCTGTTCCCCAAGCCGAGCGACATCGCGGCGCGGTTCGTCGAGGACGGCTGGACCTTGGTGCGCGCGCTCGGCGTCACCCTGCGCATCGCGTTTCAGGCGTTCGCGGCGGCCGTCCTCATCGGCACCCTGGTCGCGTTCCTGTTCGTCCAGAGCCGCGCCATCGAAATGAGCCTGTTTCCCTATGCGGTCCTGCTGCAGGTCACCCCGATCGTCGCCATCGCCCCGCTGATCATCATCCTGGTCAAGAACACGCAGGTTGCCCTGACGGTGTGCGCGACCGTCGTCGCGATCTTCCCGATCATCTCCAACACCACGCTCGGCCTGCGCAGCGTCGATCCCGGCCTGGTCAACCTGTTCCGCATGAACCGGGCCGGCCGGCTGCAGACGCTGTGGCGCCTGCGCATCCCGAGCGCGCTGCCCTATTTCTTCGGCGGGTTGCGCATTTCCAGCGGCCTCGCTTTGATCGGCGCGGTGGTGGCCGAGTTCGTCGCCGGCACCGGCGGCCGCAGCGCCGGGCTCGCCTACGAGATCCTGCAATCGGGATTTCAGCTCGACATACCGCGCATGTTCGCGGCGCTGTTTTTGATTACGCTCGCCGGCGTCATCCTGTTTGCCGTGATGGTCGCTCTGTCGAAGGCGGCGCTCGGGGAATGGCACGAAAGCGAAGTGGGACCCGAGACATGACGCTGATCACCGGAGCCGAGGGGATTTTCACCGGCCTGCCCGGCGCGGCGATGCGCGCGACCGGCGCCATCCGCTTTGCCGGCGGCCGGATCGTCGAAGTCGGCGCGCTCGCGCCGCAGCCCGGCGAAGAGGTGGTCGATGCGTCCGGCTGCGTCGTCTATCCGGGCCTGGTCTCGACCCACCATCACCTGTTCCAGAGCATCCTCAAGGGCGTGCGCGGCGGGCTCGACCTGCCGCTGTTCGGCTGGCTGCGCGCCGTTCCCTATTCCTTCTGGCACAAGATCGACGAGGAGGCGCTGCGCACGGCGGCGCGCATCGGCCTCGTCGAGCTGCTGCTGTCGGGAACGACCACCGCCGCCGACCATCATTACATGTTCGCGCAGAGCTACCGCTTCGATCCCGCCGACGTGATTTTCGCCGTGGCGGAGGAACTCGGGCTGCGCCTGGTGTTCTGCCGCGGCGGCGCCACCAAGGGGCGCACGTTCGACACGCCCGACATCATCCCGATGCCGACCGAGCCGCTCGACCGCATGATCACGTCGGTCGAGGCGTGCGCGCAGCGCTATCACGATCCCGCGCCCGACAGCATGCGCCGCGTCGCCTTCGCGCCGACCACGCCGCCGTGGGCGGTGGAAGCCGCCGAGCTGAAGGTGATCGCGGCGGCCGCGCGCGGCATGGGCCTGCGCATCCACAGCCACCTCTCCGAGACCAAGGACTACGTCGACTATTGCCTCGCCACCTACGGCAAGCGTCCGCTCGCCTGGATGGCGGACCACGACTGGCTCGGCCCCGACGTCTGGTTCGCCCATCTCGTCCACCTCGACGACGACGAGGTCCGCCTGCTGGTCGCGACGCAAACCGGCATCGCCCACTGCCCGCAGTCGAATTGCCGCCTCGGCTCGGGCATCGCGCCGGCCGAGAAGATCGCGGCGCTCGGCGGGGCGGTGTCGCTCGCGGTCGACGGCGCGGCCTCGAACGAATCCGCCGACATGATCAGCGAGATGCACAGCGCCTGGCACACCCACCGGGCCGCCAAGGGCGCGGGCGTGGTGAGCGTCGAGGACGTGGTGCGCTGGGCGAGTTCGGGCGGCGCGCGTGTGCTCGGTTTCCCCGACATCGGCGCGATCGCGCCGGGCAAGCTCGCCGACATCGCGATCTTCGATCTCGCCAACCCGCGCTATTTCGGCCTGCACGATCCGCTGGTCGGCCCGGTCACCGCCGCCGGCGCCGCCCACCTGCGCCATCTCTTCGTCGGCGGCCGCCGGGTGGTCGACAACGGCGTCGTGCCCGGCCTCGATGTCGCAAAGCTTCGCCATGACGCCGCGTGCGTCGTCGCCAAGCTCGCCGCCTGACCATCGTCCAGAGCATGATCCCGAAAAGTGGGTACCGGTTTTCGGAAAAGATCATGCTCCAACAATGAGTGAGCCTCATGCTCAGCACCAAACAGAAGGTCCTGCGCCGTTTCTGGTACGCGACCATGCCGCTCGATAAGCTGCGCGACGGCCCCAAGCCGTTCACGCTCCTGGGCGAGAACATCGTCCTGTTCCTCGACGCGGAGGGCCGGCCCGCCGCGCTTGCCGACCGCTGCTGCCATCGCACCGCCAAGCTGTCCAAGGGCTGGTGCCGCGACGGGCATATCATCTGCGGCTATCACGGCTGGGAATACGACCGCACCGGCAAGCTGGTGAACGTGCCGCAATTCCCGTTCGAGCAGCCGCTCCCCGAGGCGCAGGCGCGGTCGTTTTATTGCGACGCGCGCTACGGCTACGTCTGGGTCGCGCTCGACGATCCGCTGAAATCCATCCCCGATCTGCCGGAGGAGCGCGACCCGGGCTATCGCCTCATCCATCAGTTCGACGACCGCTGGAACACCGCGGCGCTGCGCATGATGGAGAACTCCTTCGACAACGCGCATTTCTCCTTCGTCCACCGCGGCACGTTCGGACAGGCGGACCAGCCCAAGCCGGAAGGCTACGAGATCGTCGAGACCGACGACGGTTTCCGCGCCGAGTCGACGGTGACGATCAAGAACCCGCCGCATGCGGTGCGCATCACCGGCACGGCGGACCCGATCACCACGCGCCACATGCGCAACGCCTGGTTCATCCCGTTCTGCCGGCGGCTCGATATCGAGTATCCGTCCGGCCTGCGCCACATCATCTTCAACTCGGCGACGCCGATCGACGACGGCAGCATCCAGCTGGTGCAGCTTCTCTTGCGCAACGACCGCGAGGAGGACTGCTCGACCCGCGAGCTGATCGACTGGGACGCGGTGATCATCGCCGAGGACCGCGAGATCCTGGAATCGACCGACCCGGACGCGATCGTCGACATGAGCCGCAAGGTCGAGATGCACATGCCGTCGGACCGCCCCGGCATGATCATGCGCAAGCGCCTGCTCGCCCTGATCGAGGAGCACGGCGAGCGGGAATTGCCGCGGTGACCTGATACGCGGGCGGTTCTTCTCCCTCTCCCCGGAGGGGAGAGGTGAAGAGGCGCCACACGCGATAGCCTCAACGACGGGAAAGCGGAGACCTAGGCGATGACGTCGGCAGAAGCGAGGACGGCGGCGGCCGGGCAGGGCGGGCCGCCGCGCTATGATCTCGCCGCCTTGCGCGACGACATCGCCGGCATACCGGTCATCGACGACCCGGTGGCGGTGCGGCGGCGCTCGCGCGATTTCTTCTGGTACAGCCCGATCCTCGATCGGCAGCTGCGCGGCAAGTCCGCCGACCTCGTCGTGTGCCCGCGCGACGAGGCCGACGTGGTGCGGGTCGCGGCCGCCTGCGCGCGCCGCCGCGTCCCGATCACCCCGCGCGGCGCCGGCACCGGCAACTACGGTCAGGCGGTCCCGCTCGCGGGCGGCGTGCTGCTCGACCTCACCGCGCTCGACGCGATCGCGTGGCAGCGGCCCGGCATTGTGCGCGTCGCGGCCGGCGCGAAGATGGTCGACATCGACGCCGCCACCGGGCCGTCCGGCTGGGAACTGCGCATGCATCCTTCGACCAAGCGCACCGCCACCATCGGCGGCTTCGTCGCCGGTGGCTCCGGCGGCGTCGGCTCGGTGACCTACGGCGGCCTGCGCGAGCCCGGCAATATCCTGGCCGCGCGCATCGTCACCGTGGAGGAGGAGCCGCGCGTGATCGAGCTGCGCGGCGACGCGGCCCAGAAGGTCAACCGCGCCTACGGCACGACCGGCATCATCACCACCCTGGAAATGCCGCTCGCTCCCGCCTGGAGCTGGATCGAGATCATCGCCGCGTTCGCGGATTTCCACGACGTCGTGCGGTTCGGCCTCGACGTCGCGCTCGCCGACGGCATCGTCAAGAAGCTCCTCACCCCGATGACGTGGCCGATCCCGTCCTTCTTCACCGCCATCCGCGGCCACTGCCCCGAAGGCCGCAGCCTGCTCATGGCGATGATCGCCGGGCCTTCGCTCGAGACCTTCAAGGCGCTGCTCGGGCGGCGTGGCGAGATCACTTTCGAGGCGCCGTTCGATGAGGCGCCGGCGAAGACCCCGCTCTACGAGTACACCTGGAACCACACGACCCTGCACGGCCTCAAGATCACCCGCGACATCACCTATCTGCAGTGCCTCTATCCGCACGACCGCCTGCTCGCGTCGGTCAAGGAGATGGGCGACCTGTTCGGCGACGAGGTGCTGCCGCATCTCGAAATGATCCGCTTCGGCGGGCGGGTGACGGCGAGCGCGCTGCCGATCGTGCGCTACTCGACGCCCGAGCGGCTCGCCGAGATCATCGCCTTGCACGAATCTCACGGCGTGATGATCGCCAACCCGCACGTCGTCACGCTTGAGGA
>DASZJC010000045.1:0-25548 GCA_035948495.1 Xanthobacteraceae bacterium
GACGCGCAGGCACGGCCGGGCTCGGGAAACTCGGCATTGAACTTCGCGCCGGTGGAATCGCGCGGCAACGCGGTCGCCACGGAGGGCCGCGGCCAGCCAAGCTCCTCGTCGACGTCGGAGGCGTCGGCGATCCAGTTCCGCCGCGCCGCGTCGAGATCCGGGTGCCACAGCAGGAAGCTGCCGTGCGACGACAGGACAAAGAGGCAGGCCGCCGCCGCCGCGCCTTCGACCAACGCGAAGGCGAGGACGATCAGGAACGCCCAAAATAAAGTGCGCCGGCGCGCCGTTGGCTGCGCAAACACTGGGACCGTGGCTCCGCGGCTCATCTACTCGCGTGCGCTCTGAGCCGGCCGAAGTCGCCGGGGACCGTCACGGCGGCGCTCGTGGTTCAATCGCCGTTACCTTCCAGAAGATTGCGGCGCCGAAGCTCGGCGGCAACCACGTCTGCAACGATCGTGCTGCCGAAGATTCCGTAGTGGCCGTCGCAGTTGTCCGATTGGGCGTAAAGGGCGCAGTAGCTGCGATCCCCCAATGCAGTCAGCAGCGCCGGGCCGGGGTCGAACACGCCTACTCCCGCGGCGGCCAGCATGTCGACGAGCGGGGCATATTCGAAGTTGCCGAATTTCGCGCGCACACGGAAACTGGGGGCGCCCGGAAGCATAACGACCAGGGCCTTTTTCCCGCGCCGCTCTGCCTCGCGTGCGAAGGCCTCGGCGATGGCCGCGGTCAGTCCAAGCGCCTTGGACGGGTGATCGGCCTCATAGAACGCGCCCCACCACGGGCGGCCGCTAAAACGCGCCCACAGGCGTGGCTTGAAGGCAACGCGCGCAAGGGTCAGCGTATAGGGAAAGCGCATGGTCACCGGCCCGTCGCGCGTATCGGGCAGCAGATATTCGTTCGGCAGCAGCTCGGCGGGCGCGCGGTTGAGCGCTACGAAACCTTCCGCGTCGAGGCGCGGCCGCGCCACCCATTTAAGCCGCCCGGTCGCATCGAGAACGAAGCGTCCCTTGAGGCTCACCGGATGGACCGCGTAGCCGAGGAAGGCGCGGTACTGGTTGACGTTGCGACCGATGTTCTCCGGATAAATGCCGAGCAGGGCAAGCGGCGCGTCGTCGGCCACGATGCGGCGGAAGCGCGCGTAGGCTTGATCCGTTCCGTAGCCGGACACGCCGTAGTTGGCGACGCGACAGCCGAGCCGATGGGAGAGCTGTTCGATCCAGCCGTCGGCGAGCGGTATCTCCTCGCCCCAGATGAAGGAATCGCCGTAGGCCGACGCGCAGGCACGGCCGGTCTCGGGAAACTCGGCATTGAACTTCGCGCCGGTGGAATCGCGCGGCAACGCGGTCGCCACGGACGACCGCGGCCAGCCAAGCTCTTCGTCGACGTCGGCGGCCGCGGCCATCCAGTTCCGTCGCGCCGCGTCGAGATTCGGGTGCCACAGCAGGAAACCACCATGGGACGACAGGACAAACAGGCACATCGCCGCGGCACCTTCGACCAGACCGAAGGCGAGGAAGATCAGGAGCGCCCAAAATAAAGTGCGCCGGCGCGCCGTTGGTTGCGCAAACACCGGGACCGTGGCTCCGCGGCTCATCTACTCGCGGTCGCTCTGAGCCGGCCGAAGTCGGCGGGGACCGCCACGGCGGCGTCGCCGAACATCCGCGCCAGGATGAGCCGGCCGACCTCCTCCTTGAAGTGCCGGCTGTCGGACCAGAGCTCGGGATGCTGGGCCAGCCACTGCGAGTTGGTGAAATCCCACACGGGCACGATGCGGCTCACATCGTCGACCACCCTGGCCAACTCCGCCGGATTGTATTTGGCCGCTTCCTCATTGCTGAGCGGCGAGGCGGCGACGAAGAGCTGGACGCCGTTGCCCTGGCAAAGCCTCGAGAGATCCCGCAACACGCGGAGCTGACGCGCATAGTCGGGACGGCCCGTGATTCGCTGCGACAGCGGAGCCAAGCCCCAGGGCTCCGGCTGCGGCTCGCGAACGACAGCCGGAGCAGCGCCTGCAACGAGGGTACCTTCCTGCGCTGCCGGACCTGGAGCAACGGCGGCACTCGCATTCCGGCCCTCCTCCGATCGTTGTCTTTTCCACGCCCGGACGATCTCCTTGCGCCACGTTCCGACCTGAATTGCCGTCAGATACCGCCACCAGAAGCGCAGCGGCTGCTCGCCCGTCACCGCAGGGGCCAACATCGTCTGCAGGAAGCGATTGGTCTTCGGTTCG
Source organism: Xanthobacteraceae bacterium (assembly GCA_035948495.1). Taxonomy (GTDB): domain Bacteria; phylum Pseudomonadota; class Alphaproteobacteria; order Rhizobiales; family Xanthobacteraceae; genus AP-16. Next base: position 2,231 of record DASZJC010000045.1, read on the forward strand.
GCTCCGAAAGAATCGACATCGAGCAACACAAAGACCGCCTGCAACCGCTGCCGCTTGGTCGTTTTTTCGCGAAGAACATATTCGAGGATCGGCAGGTCATCGGTGATCAATCCGAACTGCACCGCGAAGTTGGCGAAAGACGCCCCCTTCATCCGCTGCAACTCCTCGAGCGGCAGGTCAAGCGCGCGCGACGATCCGAACAGCAAACCGTCATATCGATCGGACGCCGACTGGTAATCGACGAAACGTTGATAGCGCGTGTTGGGATTGAGGGGCTGCCCGAGAAGTCCGGTACCGAACATCCCTTGGGTATCGATCGCCAGGTTGACGGCAACGACCGCGATAAACAACCCCGCGGCCGATGCCACGAAGGCCAATGCGTAATTCCGCGCGCGCATGGTTACGCCGTCGCTAGAACTGATAATAGTAAAACTCGTTGACGCGGCCGATCACGAGAAACGCCGCGGCGAACAACGCAGCCATTGCGGCGAGCCAAGCCGGCGTGATCCGCCAAGTCAGGAATGAGCGGCGCCAATCGGAATGAGCCTCGCCTTCGCGGTAACCGACGATCTCCATGGTGTCTGGGACGAACAACACGATCACAAGCGCCGCGAGCGTGGAAACCGTGGCGGCGATCGACCACGTGTTGCCGAACCATGCGCGCAGGAATTGCTCGGTCACATAGCCGTGCTGGACGGCCCAAAGATCCCAATCCCGCACGATGTCCGCCAGCAAGGTGGTATCCCCGAATCCAGCGGACCCTTGGCTCAAATCCGACGAACCCGGCGCGAGGGCCGAGCCAGCAAGCCGGGTCGTGCCGCCGAATCCGCCCATCGCCTTTATCAGGTGCCACGAGGCCCCGATGTCGGCTCCGCGGAAGAAGGCCCCTCCGAACACGAAGGCTATGAACGTCATCAGCCATCCGAGAAAGCGGCCGGCCGCCGTCGGCCGACCCGGGCCGCGCAGAGCGCGCCACGCCTGATTGATCAGAAGGACTACGCCGAGGTATGCGCCCCATATGACGAAGGTCCAATTCGCGCCGTGCCACAGCCCGGCGACCACCATGGTGAGCAGCAGGTTGATCGCGTGCCGCAGCGTTCCAGAATGTCTAAGGCTGAGCGGGATATAGACAAAGTCCCGGAAGAAGCGCGAGAGCGTGATGTGCCAGCGCCGCCACAGGTCGAACATGTTCGGCGCCCGCAGCGGCGCCGCGAAATTCATCGGCAGGCGGAAATTGAACAACAGGCCGATCCCCACCGCCATCTCGGAATAACCCGAGAAGTCGAAAAAGACCTGCACGATGAAGGCGCAGCTCGCCCCCCAGGCGGCGAGCGCCGTCACCGCCTCACCGCGCGCGGCCGCATCGAACACGGGCGCGACGTGCGGGGCGAGCGAGTCGGCGAGCAGGACTTTCTTGGCCAGTCCGAACGTGAAGATGGTAAGGCCGAGCGCCACGTTGTTCCAATCGACGCGATAGCGCGCCCTGTCGGCGAGCTGCGGACCGAGGCTGTTCCAGCGCACGATCGGTCCGGCGATGAGATGGGGGAAAAAGGCGACGAACAAGGCGTAGCGGCTGAAGTCCACGGTCGGTCGCCGCTTATAAACATGAACGAGAAACGCGATCTGCACGAAAGTGGTGAACGACAGCGCCAACGGGACGTTGGGCGGTATGTTCTTGCGGCCGTCGATGATCGAAAGGAGGAAATTCGAATACTTGAAATAACACAGGAGCGCCAGGTTTGCCGCCACCCCGGCGATCAACAGGTAGCGCGCGGCGTCCGGCTTGGCCGCGGTCATACGCCGGGCGATCCAGAAATTTGCCAGGATCGAAACGACCGGCAGCGCGACGAACGGCGGATTCCACCATGCATAGAAGACAAGCGAAGAGATCGTCGTCGCCACGACGGCCGCATTGACGCTCCACGCCGCCAACGTGAAGTGGAGGAGAACCACGACGGGCAGAAACAGAAAAATGAATTCAGGGGAGTTGAAAAGCATCTAGTGTCCCGGTTCCGAAGTTCGCCCGATCTTGCGGCTCACTCCGTAGCGAACTTCGGAATCGAAGGACACTAGAAAATCTATGATTCCAGTGCCGCTTTTGAACCCGAAGTTCGCAAACGATCTTGCCGCAAAACCGTGCGAACTTCGGGTTCGCGGCACTAGGCGAACTTACCCCGCTCGGCCGTCCATGCTTCGAACCGCCGCCCCGCAGCGGCTCGGCAATCCGGCGTCATGCCGCCGGCCTTTTGCACGGGCTGAACGGTAAGCGCAAGGGACGCCGCCCCTCGCAAAGGATATCGGCGCCTTCGCGCCGGAGCTCATCGATCTCAGGCGCGTCCTCCTGCCGATGCGCCCTTGACTCGTTCGAACTGCTCATATCAATGGCTCGTCGGGGCGAAAGGTGGGGCACCGCCGATGCGGCGCGCCCGGAGCGCGCCGCTCGCGTTCTCGGGGCTGAGTGGCAATGACGCGTTCGACCCTGATCAGGTTCTTTGAAGACAAAACGCGACGCTTGAGCGGAGCCGGCGCCTGGATCATCATCGGCGGATTCGCGACCTTTGCGGCCATCTTTTGCGGCGCACGCGCGTACAATTCCCTTCATCCGTTCATCGCGAATGATTTCAACACCGTCGTGTTTGCCGAGTTCGCCCGCAATCTGCTGCGTTATCCGCTGTCGGCAACGCACGGGCTGATGGCCAACCTGGTCGGCAATCCTCCGGCCGCATTCATCGCCGGTAACCGACCGACATTCTATTCCGATCACCCTTCCGGCCTGGTCTGGCTCATTGCCCTGATCAACCGTCTGGTCGTTGCGGATCCTGTCGTGGCGACCCGCCTGACCAGCATCGTCGCATCGATCGGGACCGGTGCGGCGTTGCTCGCCTTCGTGTGTCGCCGCGTCTCGCCGCTGCCGATCATCGGGATGGTCTTCGTCCTCCTCACTCTCAATCTCTATTGGGAGCACGCAGTGGTCGGAGAGTTCGAGCCGGTCGCCGCTTTTTTCATGGTCGGCGCGGCCATCGCTTTCCTCGGCTATCTGCGGCAGCCGACGACGGGCCGGTTGGCTGCGACGGCGCTGTTGTGGGTCGCGGGCATGCTGTGCGACTGGCCGGCTTATTTGCTGGGCGGGCCGTTCGCGGCGGCGTTATTCTATCGCCGGTGGTGGGGCACGCTCGCTTTCTTCACGGCGCTGGGCGTGGCCACCATGGCGATCGTCTATGCGCATCTGGCGCTCGGCGGCACCGGCGTTTCCGCAACCGCGTCCTTTTACAGCACGTTTCATGACACTATAAACAAGAGTCCCTACCTGGAGACGCTCCCGCCGATCTTCTGGCTCATAGTTCGCGCATTTTGGTGGTGGACGCTGTTCCTGATCCTGCCTTTCCTGGCCCTGTTCCGGCGCACCGAGACGAGCAAGGAGATGCGCGAGCTGCGTTTCGTTTTTCTCGCGTTCATGTTCGCCGGTCTTGGCAACGATCTTTTGTTCAATCAGTGGGCGCAGTGGCATTCGTTTTGGAGTTATTATCTTATTCCGGCGGTATGCGTCGGAGCGGCCATCACGTTCGAATGGCTGCATGAGACGCCCGTCCGATCCAAGGCGGCCGCCCTTGCGCTGCGCGCCGGCGTCCTGACGTTGTTCGTCGTGTGCGCCGTATCGAGCGGGCGGCATATGGTTTTCTTCCTCAGGTCGCACTTTTACAGGCCGGCGACCATCGCGGAGATGCTCGACGAGCATGGTCTGAGAGACATGCTCGACCGCGACAGCGTGATCTTGGTCCCACCCTATTGTCGCGAACCGCGGCCAACGGGGCATGACGCCCCCGGCAACGGCGACGTGGCGGCAAATTGCGAGATTTACTCAGTCGACTCAATTCTCGCCCGCTACGCATTGGACCGGCCGGCCCTGCCGACTTCCGATTTCGATTCGTCCAAAGCTCGCTGCGACAAGACCTTCGTCATCGTGAAAAGCCCGGAGACGGTCCGAAAGCTAGAGCAGCTGGGCATGAAGACGGCCGAGATTTACTGGTTCCGATGGAATGTGCTGCGCCTGTCGCAGCTGGGCCCCGGCTATTGCAACAACCCGAGCCAAATCTTTGCCGACGCGGCTCGTCAAGGGCCATGAGCCGGACGGTCGTTCATCGCGGTTACTTCAGCAAGCCGCGGCGACGCAGCTCCGCAGCCGTGACCTCGGCAACAATTCTGCTGCCGAGGACGCCGAAATGGCCGCCGCAGCCGTTCGGCTCGGAATAGAGCACGCAGTAGCTGCGGCCGCCCAATGCGGCAGTAAGCGCGGGCGCGGTGTCGAATACGTCGATGCCCTTGGCGGCGAGGGCCGCCACGAGGGGCGCGTATTCGAACGCAGCGTCGCGCGGGCGCAGGCGATAACTGTTTGCTCCGGGAAACATGACGACCAGCGTGCGCTTGTCCCGTCCGCCCGCCTCACGTGCGAAGGCGTCGACGATCGCGACGGTCAACGGCAGCGCGCCGGAAGGGTGATCGACGGCGAAGAATTCGCTCCACGCAGGGCGGCCGCTGAAGTGCGTCCAGATGCGCGGCATCGCCAGAATGCGCAGGAGCGCCAGGACATAGGGGAAACGCAGCGTGACCGGGCCGTCGCGCGTATCGGGCAGGAGGTATTCGTGCGGCAAAAACTCGGCCGGCGCCCGGTTCAGGCGCACGAACCGCTCGGCGTCGAGATGCGGCCGCGGCACCCAGACGAGTTCGGCCTTGGCGTCGAGCACGAAGCGCCCTTTGACGTTCACCGGCTGCAGGTCATACCCCATCAGGCCGCGGTACTGATTGACATTGCGCATCACGTTCTCGGGGAAAATCCCGAGCAGAACGAGCGGCGCTTCATCATTTCGATTCCGGCGGAAACGGACGAAAGCCTGATCGGTCCCGTAGGCGTTGACCCCGTAGTTGGCGACGCGGCAGCCGAGGAGATGCGCGAGCCGCTCGATCCAACCGTCCTCGGCGGGGACATCGGCGCCAAAGACGAAGGAATCGCCATAGGCCGAGACGCAGGCGTGGCCAGGTTCGGGAAACTCGGAATTGTACTTGGCGCCGCTCACGTCATAGGGCGCCCTCGTCAGTGCAGCGGGGGGAGGCCAGCCGATTTCGTCATCCGCCTGCCCGGCCTCGGCAGTCCAATTCATGCGCGCGCGGTCGAGGTTGGGAGCCCAGACCAGATCCCGCGTGCGCGGCAAAACGGCCAACCAGCAGATGGCGGCCGCGCCGCCCTCGATCGAAACGGCAACGAGCAGGAGCAGGATCAACCAGAACACGGCCGTGCGGCCCGTGGAAGGGGAGGACGCGGTGACGGAATGTTGCGGCATGAATCGTCGTGCGGCGGTCACGATCGCGGACGTTCCCGACCTGACCGCCCTATCGGAACAAGCGGCCCGACAATCGGTCAAAACCGCGCCTGGCCGCGCAACGCCGGCGGCGCGCGCCCGAGCGCGATTGCGAAAAGGCAGCCAAGCGCGGAGAGGTTCGAGCACACCGCACGGCCTGCATGCCAGACCCCTATTCGATCAAATGGGTTGACCGCCGCGCGCGCCGGTCCGTCGCCGGATCGCCTTTGCTATTCTCGGAGATAGTTCGCGTAAGAAATCCACCGGGCCGGCAAACAAATCTCTCGCGAATCTGCTCTCGGATCGTTTCAGTTCGGCCATCAGTCTCCAGGCGAACAGCCAACCCATGATCGACTGTTCGGCAACCTTGCCGTACGCGATGCCGGCGAGCCGGTCGCGATATTGGGCGCGCACCGAAGCGGGAAACCACGTCGCGGTGTGCCAGCGGTCGACCACCATCAAATCTTGCAATAACTGCCGCTTCTTCGCCAAGGCGCTCGGCGCACCTTTGTCATGCAGTTGAATTCCGACCAGCGGGTCCGGCGCGAACTCCACCTCTGCCTGCTCGGCAAGCTTAAGCCAAACGTCCCAGTCCTCGCCATACCACAGCCGTTCGTCGAAACCGCCGACGCGTTCGAGCAGTTCGCGCCGTGCAACGACCGCCGAACTGGAACCCCATATGACATTGCCCTCGACCAGAAGATCGCGAAGCACATTGCCGCGCAAGCGCGGGATCGTCGTGCGGCCTTCGATGGGCCGACCATCGACGTCGATGTAAAAAAAGCCGCAGTAGACGAACCCAAGCCGGCTCGGGTCGCCCGCGAAGAGAGCCATTTGCCGTTCCAGCTTGGTGGCGACCCAAACGTCATCGCTGTCGAGAAAGGCCACGAACGGCGCGTTGCATTTGGCCACGCCCACGTTGCGCGCATGCGACACGCCGCATTTCTCCGTGCGAACGACCTCGAGGAGCGGCCACCGCCGCCTGTATTGCTCAAGGATGGCCGGCGTCGCGTCGGTCGAGCCGTCGTCGACGACGATCGCCGCGTGCACCGGCCGCGTCTGCGCTTTGACGCTGTCGAGGCAGCGGGCAATGTAGCCGGCGCCGTCGCGAACCGGGATCACGACGTCGACGGCATATGGACCGATGGCTTCCAACGTCAAGGTTCCAGAATCAATCTGCTCGCTGGGCGAGACGCAGAGCGGCACGCAGCCGCGCCAGGCGCCGGCTCGCCCAATGGAACGCGGTGATGCAAACGTCGGCGAAACCGTTGCGACGACAACTCATCGCGCGCAACAACCATCGCGCTGCAAGAAGCGGCTGTCCTCGGCTGGCGAATCCGCGGCACAGCATCAGCATGGTGCGGACGAGCCGGGCTCCGTCCGCGGCGGCAACGTCCGCGGCGGCAACGTCGGCGAGCGCTACGAGTTCGATCGCCTGTCGGGCGGCGTTCGGCTTCGCCATGGCCGGATCCGCCGCCAGCAAGGCATCGGCGAGGTCGAGCGGGATGGTGGCCCGTTCGCGCGGCGACAGGTCGAAGCGATCGATGTCTTGCGGCACAAGCGCGGTCAGGCCATCGGTCGGGTCGGGCCTGCCGGCGCGCCGGCAGCGGGCGGCAGCCAGCGCGATGCGCGTGGCGAAGCGCTGCTCGACCGCATAAGTGAACGAGTGCTTGGCCTCATGCTGGCGATAGAGCAGCAGGCGGTCTGGCAGGTTCGCCATCCGGTATCGTTCCGCCATGCGTAGCCATAGATCGTAGTCCTCGGCGTGCCGGTACGCCTCCCGATATCCTCCGACCGCCAGCACGGCGTCGCGGCGCATCATCACGGCGGGATGGGCGAGCGGCGCCCCGATCTCGAGAAATTCAGCGACCGCTTCTGGTGTCACGGGGTACGCAACATCGCGGATGCGTTTCCCGTGCTCGTCGATGAGGGTGACTGCGCTTCCGACGACGGCGATGTCCGGGTGCGCGTCGAGGAAAGCGGCCTGACGCGCCAGCCGTTCGGAGTGGGCGACGTCGTCCGCATCCATGCGCGCGATGAATTCCCCGCGCGCCAGCGCCAGGCCGCGGTTGAGGGCTCCGATGATCCCGCTGTTCGTCTGATGGAGGGCCCTCACCCGGCTGTCCGCCAGCGCGAGCCGATCGAGGATCTCGCCGGACGTATCGACCGAGCCATCGTCGATCGCAATCAACTCAAAATCCCGAAATGTCTGGGCCAAGATGCTGTTGACGGCATCGGCCAGGAACGGGCCGCCGTTGTAAATCGGCAAGACGACGCTGACGCGCGGCGGACGCGCGGCGCTGTCGGCCGATGGCTGCGGACCGGGCATCGTCACGCCACACCGGGATCCAATGCCGCAGCCTCAGGTTCGAGCCCCGTCCTGCCCGCAAATCGGCCAAGCGCGTTATAATCGAGCACGTGGAAGTGCTGTTTTGTCGCGCATGCGATGAACGGCGTCGGCGACCGCAATGATAAAAGAGCGCGCGTAGACGAGACGGGTGGGGAACAGCCGCCGCGCCAACGGCACGTCGCTTGTCCGCAGGCGGCGCAACAGTCCCCATCGCGGCGGGAACCGCAGCAGCACGTTCTTGACGCCGACGCGGACGGCCTCGATCCGGCATCTCTCGAGAATGCGGCCGTTATCCGGCACGTGATCGATCCACCTGTCGACGACCCGGAGTCGATTGAGCAGGTATAATTCCGCCTTGTCGCGGGCATTCTTGCGCTGCTTGCTCTCCCCATGGATGCGAATGCCCGTCAGGGCATCGGGAACGAAATCGACGTGACTCGACTTCGCCAGCTTCAGCCAAGCGTCCCAGTCCTCCGCATGCAGGAGCGTTTCGTCGAAACCTCCGATAGCCGTCATGAGATCCCGCCGCGCCACGACCGCCGACGCCGATCCGGAAAGGACATACCCGACGAGCAAATCCGCAAAAATATCGCCGCGCTTGCGCGGCGGGATCACCTTGTCCTCCATAATCCGCCGGCCGTCTTCGTCGATGTAGAAGAACGAGTTATGCACGAACCCGACCTCCGGACGACCGGATGTGAACAGCACCATCTGCTTTGCGAGCTTGTCCGGCTGCCAAATGTCGTCGCTGTCGAGGAAGGCCACGAAAGGCGCGCGGCTCGCTTGCAGCGCCAGGTTGCGCGCGTGCGAAAGGCCGCGCGGCTCGCTGCGAATGACGTGCAAATTCGGCCATCGCGTCGCGTAGCCGGCCAGGATGTGCGGCGTTTCATCGGTCGAACCGTCGTCGACGACGATGACGGCGCGCGGCGGGAACGTCTGCGCGAACGCGCTGTCGAGGCAGGCCGGCAAGAACCGCGCGCCGTCCCGCACCGGAATCAGCACATCGACGTCAAGCGGCATCAAACGCGTCCCTGCGTTCTCTGATCTCGACTCGCGACGAGCGGTGCGCTAGGCCTTCGGCTTGGCCGAGAGCGCAAAGTTGAGGGACTGAATGCCGCCTCGGGAGGTCGCAGGGATCCTGCCCAAGCGGGCGCTCGTCAACGGGCTATTGGCCCTCGCCTCCGTGACGGCCGCGCTCATCGTCGTCGAAGGCGCAACCCGCGCGCTCGATTTCTTCTCGCCGCCGCCGGCCCGCTCGTGGTTCGAGTTCCGCCTGCGCCGGCCGCCGCCCTATCAGCATGCTCCCTACGACGTGGCGGAGCTCATCGCGGAGGCGCGCACGATCAGATGGCGCACCGGCTCGGATTTCGGCTGGCTGCCCGAGGACCGCGAAGGCCGTTACATCAACATCCGCGATCACCGGCGCCTTACGATCGGGGGATCGGCGGGAAGGCACATATGGATGTTCGGCGGTTCGACGGTTATGAGCGTTGAGGTGCCGGACGCCGAGACGCCGCCCTCGGTCGTGCAGCGCTTGGCGGACGAGGCGGGCTGGCCGGTCAAAGTCGAGAACCTCGGCGCCACCACGGTCACGATCCAACATCAATTGTTTCGACTGCTTAGCATGACGCCTGTAGCCGCAGGCGACATCGTCGTATTTTACGATGGGGTCAACGATATCGCCCAATCTCTCTATTATCAGAACCCGGCCGGCAACATGGTCGAGGAGAACCGCAAGGTCTTGGCCCGCCTGTCGTTGCCGCAACGGATCGCTTTTTCCATTAACGCCCGTTTCGGTGCCAGCTCCGCGTTCGTGCGCCGCTTCATTGATCCCACCGGCCCGGCGCGCCGCGAGATCGATCTTCCGCCGTCCCTGCTTGCTGCGCTGGAAGACGGGTACTATCGCGCGATCGTCGAGGCGGCCGCATTCGCCGCGGCGCAAGGCGCGCAGTTTTTCCACTTTATCCAACCGTCCATGTACACCGTCTCGCGCCTCTCGACCTACGAGCAGTCGCTGACGGAGAACGCCTGGCTCTATCCGATCGAACTGCGCCAAGTGAATGCCGCCGGTTACCCGGCCTTGCGGCGGGCATCGCATCGCGCGCACGCATCGGGAATCGTGTCGATCGACCTTTCCGATGCGTTCGATGCGCGGCGAGAAGAAATCTTCCTCGACTATTGTCACGTCACCGGCCCGGGCAACGAGATCATCGGCCGCGCCGTCTACGCGGCGTTGCGCCAAACCGCGCCCCGCGAAGCCGAACATTGAGCCTCGCCTGGCTCGCCAAGCGGGCACGCACGGCGGCTACCGACAAGAGCGCGACGCGGTTCAAAGAAGAGAGCGGGCCAGATCCGCGCGCACGTACAGTCGGTCATTTATCAGCTCGGCCGCCAGCAGATAGCCCATGCACGACACCCGCACGTGCAATTCGCGGCTCTGCCTGGCACCGACCCAGGCGTCGAACGGGACGGCTTCGACATAAATCATCTTGGGCAGGAGCGCCCCAAGCCCCGCGATAACTTCATATTCGGCGCCCTCCGCATCGATATGCAGTACGTCAATGTCGTCGATTGCGGACTTGCGGCAGAAGGTATCGATCCGGAGGCCGTCGACCGCCGTCGGCGTCGGGCTTTGCCGGACAAAATCGTAGCGCCGCTCGTACTGCGGTGAATGGCGATACATGGATCCCTGCGCTCCGGTCCTGCCCTCGGCGTGGCCGTCATAGGCCTTGTACCAGGGCACGGGACCGTCCCGGTCGCACACCGCCGCGTTGACGCAGGCGATTCCGAAGGGCTCGACATTGCCGGCGACCACGGCATAGCGCTCCGGGTCGGCCTCGAACGCTATGACGCGCGCATCGGGAAACCTGTATTTGAAACGAATGGAGTCGCCTCCGTCGTAGGCGCCGACATCAAGGACGACCTTGGGAGAAAGCCTCAACTCGTCGACCCAGGCCATATTGAATCGGCTTTGATAGAGGCGACGCTCCTCCAGAGTGGTGGGCAGCAGGCAAGTAAATTCACCGTCCTGCTCCGCCCCGTTTCTGACCACACGCAGGCCGTCGACGCGCGATCGCAGCATTTCGAGCTCGTCCAGCAGGGCCTGATCCGGCCACCTTCGTCCGACTTTTTGCATCACTCTGCGCAAGGTCTGGCGAGCTAAACGGTACATTTACGTGCTGCGCTCCGCCATCTTCCGAGCTACGGCCGAACATGCCGCTGGAAGTCGAAGAAGCGGCGCATCCCTCATGACGTACGATACAAGGCCGCACGCGCGCGCGTCGCGGCGCGATGCAGCAACGGTCTTCTGAAAAAAACCGCTTCCGGCGCGATCCTCCTCGCGCGTTCCCATATCCGGTTTGGCAGCCGCGGCAGAACCCGCCCGATCAGCGCAAAGAGGTTATGGTCGTTGAGCACCCGCCGTTTGGCTTCGGCAAGTGCGGGCTCCGCGCCGCGGTCGCGCTCACCGGCAATCGCGGCTTCGATCGTCGCTATCGCCGAGCGCGGATCGCCTAGATCGACACGGCCGAAACTGTTTTGCGGAAAATAGTCCTCGAGATTGCGGCAGCCCCAATAGAATGGGAACGCCCCCGCAATGAACGGGTCGGCGATCTTTTCCGACCAATAGTCCGGCTCGTCGCTGTTTTCGAGCGCCACGTGAAACCGGTAATTCACCAGTCCCTCGGCCTTATCGTCGATCTCATGGAATCCGCGGCCGAAGACGTCGAGCCGTTCGCCGAAATGGGACTTCAGCGCCTGCACGAACGGAATGCGCAGCCGCTGAGCGGGCGTGATCGTTTTGGTCGAGCAGATAACCGATAGCAGTTTGGTCCGTTTGTTGGTCAAACGCTCGAGCGCGCGATAATCGAGGCACTTTCGCGACGTCCCGGCGTGCTTCATCGGAATCCCGATTTGCCACGGGATGCCTCCATGGCTGGCGATCCGGTTGGGATGCGGCGTCTCCCGATCGGTGGTGACGATCGTGCCGAACTGGGCAAGGAAACGTCGTTCGTAGCGCTTGATGCCGGTAGGTTCCCCGGCCACGAAAATCGTCCGACTTCTTTTTACCCGATCGGCGAAGTGCTCCGGTACGCCGTTGAATGCCACGAGGAAGTCATAGTCCGTACGCGCCGAATCGAAGGCAAAGCGGATGTCCCCCACAACGCCGTCCCCATCCGGCGTCTGCCGCGCCCATAGGCCGGCATTATCGTTGGAGATAAATTTCGCTACGGGCATTGTGCGTGCCGGCGCGTGGGCATCGCTTTCCTTCATCGTAACGGGCCTGCGCGCTCCACCCCGGCCGTAGCGGGATGAGCCGTCCCGCTCCAACCCAAGATGGGAGCGACGATCCCGGGCCGGGAATTTCGCCAATGGGACGAGTCGCTCATCCCGCCCTGGATTCGCAAGAACACGGCATACGGCGTCGAAAAATGCACGGAAAACCAACGCTCGCCGTACAGGCCGGCCATCAGGTCGAGCCGGTAGAGGCCTTCGTTGAGCAGCCGCGGCGGCACCGCGGCGGACAGCACGACGTCGCCGACGGTCATTTTTGGCCAGTTTGCGTCGGCTTGGTCGCTCGCGAGCGTCATGAAAACGTATACGCCCGCCTCGTTGATGACCGCGCAGCCAAACTCCAGCCCGGCATGCATTTTCTTGATGTTGAGCGCGATCTCAATGAAAGCTTGTTCGTCATTGCGAATCGGGCGGGTTATGGTTCGCCCCTCCGGGTCACGGACGCGGAACCAGCGCAATGAGAAATACTCGGTCTCGAACGCATGATCGGATGGCGGCCGCCACTCCGCCTTCAGTGTCGATTTACCGCCGTCGCCGAACAGGTATCGCGTGGTGGCCGCGTAAGCATCGCGCGAGTCTTCGATCAGCATGCCCCCATCGATCCAGATCACGCGGCTGCACAATCTATCGATCGCGCTCATGTTGTGCGACACGAACAGGATGGTGCGGCCGGTCCGTGAAAGGTCCTCCATCTTGCCCAGGCATTTTTTCTGGAACTCGGCGTCGCCCACCGCAAGCACCTCGTCGACCACCAGTATCTCCGGGTCGAGGTGGGCGGCGACCGCGAATGCCAGCCGCATCTGCATGCCGCTCGAGTAGCGCTTGACCGGCGTGTCGATGAAGTTCTCGACTCCGGAGAACGCGACGATTTCGTCGAATTTTTGCGCGATCTCGGAACGACGCATGCCGAGAATGGTGCCGTTGAGAAAGACGTTCTCGCGACCGGTCAGCTCTTGATGAAATCCGGTTCCGACCTCGAGCAATGTTCCGGTCCTGCCGTGCAGCCGGACTTCCCCAGCCGTCGGCGCCGTGATTTGCGAGACGATCTTGAGCAGGGTGCTCTTGCCCGACCCGTTGCGGCCGATGATCCCGACGACCTCGCCTTGTTCGATCGTGAACGAGACGTCCTTGAGCGCCCAGAACCGCTCCGCGCGGACGGTCGACCGGTCGGAAGGCTTGCGGCGGACGACCCGGCCGGCCCATTCGGACAGTGCGTCGCGCAACGTGCGGAGGCGCCGATGCTGCCCCGCGCCGCGCACGTACTGCTTGCCGACACCTCGTGCCTCGACGACGATGGTCATGGCTCAGATGCTGTCGACAAGGGTCCCCTCGAGGCGGCGGAAAATATTGAGTCCGCCCCAGACCAGCAGCGCGGTCAGGGCAAGCGTGAAGACAAGGCCGGCAACCGACGGCGGCTCGCTGCCGACCAGCGCCCAGCGCATCGTATCGACCATCACGGCGATCGGGCTGAGCCGGTAGAGCCACCGCACGCTCTCCGGCACGACGCTGGCGGGATAGGCGATCGGACTCAGATACATCGCGATCTGCAGCGCGAACGGCAGGACGATTCCGATGTCGCGATAGATCGCCTGCAATGGCGCGAGGCAGAGCCCGACGGCGTAACCGAACAGGCCGACGAACAGCACCACGAACGGCACGAACGCGGCGGTCCATTGCAGCTGCGCGTGGAACAGGAGCGCGATGCCGACGAGCGCGGCCACGCCGACCAGGCAATCGACCGCCGCCGAACAGGGCGCGACCAGCGGTATGACGATGCGCGGAAAATAGACCTTCGTGATCAATCCCGCATTGGTGACGAGGCTCGTTGTTCCGTCGGATACGGCGCGATTGAAGTATTGCCAGATCACCACGCCGGCAAAGGCGAATACCGGATAGGGAACGTCGGTCGACGGCAAGCGGATGAAGAGCACGAAGACCACGGTGAAGATCGCCGTCGTGACGATCGGTTGCAGCAACGCCCACAGGACCCCTAGGGCGGCCTGGCGGTAGCGAACCGAGATATCGCGCCTGATCAGGACGGCCAGGATGCCGCGGCCGCGCCACAGGTCGGCCAGCTCCTCGACTAGCGTGCGGTCGTCGATAGGCTTGATGATTTTCATGGCGGGAAAATGCCGAACCCGTCAGTCGCGCGGCAGCACCACCCAGCCGGCGGGAAACAGGTCCGGAGTGTCGGGCGCCTTGGTGAACCAGGGCTTCGGCGCGACGACGACCTGGCCGCCGCTCGTCGCGAGCCAGGCGCCCCACCAGCTCAACGAGGAGTTTGCGATCACGTGATGCCGACACGCAGCCATCAGGCGCAACTCGTCTTGCCCGGCGCCGGGCTTGTTGGCGTCGACGAGGACCATGTCGCTGTCCGCAAGGTGCTCGCGGCACCACTGCCAATCGTCGGAAAACACGAAGAACTGCGGGCTCGCCACGCGCTCGCGGACCAGGCGCACGGCGCACCGATAGTAATCCGCCGAGCACACGCCATGCTGCTCGAAGTGGGCCGGCAACAGGTAGTCGCCGCGCCGCACGTGAACGCACACGGCGTTCGCCGCGCGGATGCGCGCCAGCCATCGCGCATTGGCCGCGTCCGGCTCGCGCAGGTAAGTCAACTCTCTGCGCACGACGTCGGCGATGTCGGCGAAATAGCGTTCGCTCTGCCAATGGCCGACGAGGTAGGTCTGCGCGCCGCGCCGGCAAAACCGGGGATCGAAATCGAAGCTGCGCTCGGTGAAGACCGAAAACGTCCTTTCCCTGGCTTTGCGCCCGATCGGCCCGATCGTCCTGCGAACAAGCTCCGCCGCACGATCGATCCACGCGGACCGTTTCACAGGCGGGAAGCGCACCACCGGCTTGGTCGGCGGGTAAGCATATCCGTCGAATCTGACATCCGCCGCGAGGCCGTAGCCGTCGAGCGCGTAAGCGCGCTGCACCACGGGCAGGGTAAAGACGGTCGCGTCGAGAACGAGACGGCCGCCGGTTTTGAGCGCAAGACTCCTGCCGGCCGCGTATTCGAACATCTGATTGCCGAGACCGCCGGAAAGGTGAACCACGATCGAGCTGCCCATCTCTGCCCGATGATCTTACGCCACCGTATCCCGCTGACGTCGGCCGCGGGTCATCTTGTCGAGCGTGGCCCGGGCCAATCCGAAGCTTGCTTTGTCGGCCGCGTTGAAAGCTCCCCTGATAAATGCAGTGGTCAATTGTCCGACGCGTTCCGCCAGATTCGCGTGAAGCGGCACACCCTCGGCCGCCAGATAAAACCTGAGCAGCTGAAAGAAGTGCCGTTTGGTGGCGGGGAACATGTGATGCAGGCGGGCGGGACTATCTTCGAGCAGCTTGCTGAAATGCATGGCCAGCGCCTGAATCATGAGCGCGTAATTGCGGGTCATGTTGGTGCGATGTTGGCGATACTTCACCAGCACCCGATCGACACGGCAGATCTTGCTGTCCCACGCCATGCGCCGCCACATGTCCCAGTCCTCGCAGGCCTTCAGCCGGGCGTCGAAGCCGCCGAGCGACCGGATCGCCGAAGCGCGAGCCATCGCCGCCGACCCACCGGACAGATAATTCTCCAGCATGAGGGCTTCCGCGTAGCTCAAGCCGTGGGGCAGAGACGGAAGCCCGGTGCCGGCAATATCGCCGCGATCGTCGAATTTGACGAAGTCGCAGCTGACGAGATCGGCGCCGCTCGCGCGCGCGGCATCGAGCTGCATCTCGATTTTCTCCGGCAGCCAAATGTCGTCGTCGTCGAGAAATGCGATCCACTCTCCGCGCGCAAAGGTCATGCCGTAGTTGCGCGCCGCCGCCAGCGTTCCCCTGTCCATTTCGACAACGCGGACCTTGGGATCGCCGGCATACCGCCCTGCTGCCGCAGCCGCCTCGGGCGTCGCCCCGTTCAGCACGACGATGACTTCGATCCCCTCGTGCGTCTGCGCCAGCGCGCTCGCAATCGCTTCCTGCAGCAGCGCCGGCCGATCGACCGTGGGAATGATGACGGAAACCAGAGTCACGGCAGTCTTCACATCACACCGATCGGAACATCAGCGGCGCCCGCCGTCCCGGCGCGAACAGAAGTCCGCGTAGGCGGCCTTGAGCCCGTCGCGCAGCGGCGTTTTCGCCCGCCAGCCGAGTGCGGCGAGCCTCGACACATCGAGAAGCTTGCGCGGCATTCCGTCCGGGCGTGACGTGTCGAACGTTATCGCGCCCGCGTAGCCGACCACCTCGGCGACGAGGCGGGCGAAATCCGCGATCGCGATGTCCTCGCCGGTGCCGACATTGAGGAAGCCGTCGCCGGAATAGTGCTTCATCACGAACACGCAGGCGTCGGCGAGATCGTCGGCCGCCAGGAACTCGCGCCGGGGCGTTCCCGTGCCCCAGACGGCCACGCTCGGGGCGCCGGAAACTTTCGCCTCGTGGAAGCGGCGAATGAGCGCCGCCGGCACGTGGCTGTCCTCCGGATGGTAGTTGTCGCCGGGCCCGTAAAGGTTGGTCGGCATCACCGCGATGAAATCGGCCCCGTACTGCCGCCGGTAGGCCTGGCACAGCTTGATGCCGGCGATCTTGGCGACCGCGTACCACTCGTTGGTCGGCTCCAGCAGCCCGGTCAGCAGCTGGTCCTCGCTGATCGGCTGGGCCGCGAGCCGGGGATAAATGCACGAGGAGCCGAGATACAGCAGCTTCTTGACGCCGGCCGCATGGGCGCCGCGGATGACGTTGAGGGCGATCGCAAGGTTGTCGGCGATGAAGGCGGCCGGATAGGCACTGTTGGCGCGGATGCCGCCGACCCGACCGGCGGCGAGAAACACCGCATCGGGTTTCGCGCGTTCCAGCCACTGCTCGGTCTGCTGCTGGTCGGCGAGATCGAGCGTGGCGTGGTCGGCCGTGAGGACGTCGCAGCCTTCATGGCCGAGCCGCCGCACGATGGCGGAGCCCGCCATCCCGACGTGACCGGCGACGTAAACGCGCTTTCCGGCAAGGTCGAACGACAGCGGCGTGCTCACGTGAATTTTCCGTCGGCGTAGTCACGATACCACGCGATGAAGCGACCGACCCCGTCCGCGATCGGCGTCTTCGGGGAAAAGCCGACCGCCGCCGCGAGATCAGCCACGTCCGCGCGGGTCTCCGGCAAGTCCCCCGGCTGCATCGGCGCCAGTTCGCGGATCGCCTGTTTGCCGAGCGCCTGCTCGATCAGGCGGACAACCTCGGTCACTTCGACCGGATGGTCGTTGCCGATGTTGTACACGCGCCACGGCGCGCGGCTCGTCGCCGGATCGGGCTCCTCTCCCGACCACCCCGGATCGCCGGCCGGCGGCTTGTCGATCAGGCGCACCACCGCCTCCACCGCGTCATCGACGTAGGTGAAGTCGCGCCGCATGCGCCCGTGATTGAACAGCCGGATCGGCCGTCCCTCGGCAATGGCGGCGGCGAACAGCCACATCGCCATGTCGGGTCGGCCCCACGGCCCGTACACGGTGAAGAAGCGAAGTCCGGTCGCCCGCAAACCGAACAAATGCGCATACGCGTGCGCCATCAACTCGTTCGCCTTCTTGGTCGCTCCGTACAGGCTCAGCGGATGATCGACATTGTCGGTGACCCGGAAGGGCATGCGCGTGTTGCCGCCGTAGACCGAGGACGACGATGCGTAAACGAGATGCCCGCATCCGCTGCGACGGCAGCCTTCGAGCACGTTGAGGAACCCGGTGAGATTGGCGTCCGCATAGGCATGCGGGTCGACCAGCGAATGGCGCACGCCCGGCTGAGCGGCGAGGTGCACGACCGCGGGGAAGCGATGGGCGGCGAAAAGCTTGGCCATGCCGGCACGATCGACGAGATCCAGCTTGTCGAAGCCAAAGCGCGGAAAGCGGCGAAGTTGATCGAGCCGCGCCTGTTTGATGTTTGGATCGTAATAGGCATTGAGGTTGTCGAGGCCGATGACGGTACCTCCCTGCTCGCACAGGCGGCGCGCAACATGGAAGCCGATGAAGCCGGCCGCGCCGGTGACCAGGATGGGATCGGACGCCGGCACGAACGGGCCGTTTAATCGCGACGATCGCGGCGCGCGTGCTCGTTGCGCACGGCCTTGAGGTCGGCATCGACCATTTCATCGATGAGCTGCGCGAACGAGACCTTGTGGCGCCACCCGAGCTTCTGCCGCGCCTTGGACGGGTCGCCGATCAGGAAATCGACCTCGGTCGGGCGGAAATAGTCCGGGTCGATCTCGACCAGCACCCTCCCGGTGCCGGCCTCGACCCCGCGCTCGGCCGCGCCGCTCCCTGTCCACTCGATGCGTCGTCCGACGCGGGCAAAGGCCCTTTCGGCCAGCTCGCGCACCGAGTGGCTTTCGCCGGTCGCCAGCACGTAATCGTCGGGCTCAGGCTGCTGCACGATCAGCCACATGCCTTCGACGAAGTCGCGCGCGTGGCCCCAGTCGCGGCGGGCGTCGAGATTGCCGAGGTAGAGCTTGTCCTGGAACCCGAGCTCGATCGCTGCGACCGCACGAGTGATCTTGCGCGTCACGAAGGTTTCTCCGCGGGTCGGCCCTTCGTGATTGAACAGGATGCCGTTCGAGGCATGGATGCCGTAAGCCTCGCGGTAGTTCACCGTGATCCAGTAGGCGTAGAGCTTGGCCGCGCCGTAGGGCGAGCGCGGGTAGAACGGCGTCGTCTCCCGTTGCGGCACCTCGCGCACGGCACCGTAGAGTTCGGAGGTCGAGGCCTGGTAGAATTTGACGCGTTTCTCCATGCCAAGGATGCGGATCGCCTCGAGCAGCCGCAGCGTGCCCAGCGCATCGGCGTTGGCCGTGTACTCGGGTGTCTCGAACGACACCAGCACGTGGCTCTGGGCGGCAAGGTTGTAGATCTCGTCGGGCTGGGTCTCCTGGATGATGCGGATCAGATTGGTCGCATCGGTCATGTCGCCGTAGTGCAGGAAAAACTTCACGCCCTTCTCATGCGGATCGTGAAACAAATGATCGACGCGTTCCGTGTTGAAGGACGAAGAGCGCCGCTTGGTGCCGTGGACGGTATAGCCCTTGCCCAGCAGGAGTTCCGCCAGATAGGCGCCGTCCTGGCCGGTGACGCCGGTTATCAGTGCAACGCGATCACGCGCCATGGAGTTTTCACCGCCTGTGCTCAGCCTCGGCGATAGACATCCTCAAAACGGATGATGTCATCCTCGCCGAAGTAACCGCCGGTCTGGACCTCGATCAATTCGAGGGGAATCTTACCCGGATTGGCGAGCCGGTGAACGGCGCCGATCGGGATGTAGGCCGCCTCGTTCTCGTGGACGATCTTCTTGAGGTCGCCGATGGTCACTTCCGCCGTGCCCTGCACCACGACCCAATGCTCGGCGCGATGCAGGTGCTTCTGCAGCGACAGAGTCCCGCCCGGCGCAACGACGAGGCGCTTGACCTGGAAGCGTTCGCCGGCGTCGACCGACTCGTAGTGCCCCCATGGGCGATAGACCCGCCGGTGGTCGGTCGCCTCGGGATACGCCGCCTGTTTGAGCGACACGACCAAATCCTTGACCGCCTCGGCGCGGTCGCGCGGCACCACCAGCACGGCGTCCGGGCTCGCCACCACCATCAGGTCCCTGGCGCCCACCACGGCGGTGAGGATGTCTTCCGCGTGGATCAGGCAATCCTGCGCATCGACGGCCACGGCCGGCCCGCGCACTGCGTTGCCGGTGGCGTCGCGCTCGGCGATGTCGAAGATCGCCGCCCAATTGCCGATATCGGACCAGCGGAAGCGTCCTTCCACCACGGCGGCGCGGCCGGTGCGCTCCATCAGCGCGTAGTCGATCGACGTCTGCGGCGCCTGGGCGAACGCTTCCGCGTCAAGGCGCACGAAGCCGAGATCCGACGTGGCCTGCGCGACCGCCGCCGCGGCCGCCTGCGCGACCGCCGGTGCGCAGCGGGCAAGCTCGTCGAGCAGGACGTCGGCGCGGAACAGGAAATTGCCGGAGTTCCACAGGTATCCCTCGGCGACATAGCGCGCCGCGGTCGCGGCGTCCGGCTTCTCGACAAAGGCGGCGACCGCATGGACGCCCTCATGCCCGAGCGCGGCGCCGGGACGGATATAGCCGTACCCGGTTTTGGGCCCGGACGGGCGGATGCCGAACGTCACGATGTGGCCCTCGCGCGCGGCCTCGCGTCCGGCCAAGCACGCCGCGCGGAACAGCTCGGGATCGAGAATGACGTGGTCGGCGGCGAGCGTAAGCACGATGGCGGCAGGATCGCGCT
This sequence comes from Xanthobacteraceae bacterium, assembly GCA_035948495.1. Lineage (GTDB taxonomy): Bacteria > Pseudomonadota > Alphaproteobacteria > Rhizobiales > Xanthobacteraceae > AP-16. The sequence goes on from DASZJC010000045.1 coordinate 22,476, forward strand.
GACGCGCGATCGTCGCCGCCGCCGCGATGGCCGCTGCGGAATCGCGACGCATCGGCTCGAGCACCACGATCGGATCGAGTCCCACCTCCTGCGCCTGCCGGCGGGCAAAGAAGCGGAAGCCGTCGGAGGTCATCACGATCGGCGGAGCAAACAACGCCTTGTCGCTCACACGCTCCAGGGCCTGCTGGAACGTCGAACGCTCGCCGACCAGCGGCAGGAACTGCTTCGGCATGGTGTCGCGCGAGATCGGCCACAGCCGGGTGCCGGTGCCGCCGGCGAGGATCACGGGGATGATGAGGGATTCCATGCGGCCTCAGGGCGTCGCCTGGTATTCGCCGCGCTCGACGCGGCGCGCACGCGTGGCGGTGAGCAGGCGATAGAACAGGCGGTTGAACAACGATTCGGGCAGAAGCTTTGCCAGACCGAGCAGGCCGGCCGCTTTCAAGGGAGCGATCTTGCCGGGCGCAGCGCGGTTTGCTCGCCATGCGGCGACCAGCGCCGGCAACCGGTAGAGGTCGCGGTGCTTGGCCCGGATATAGCGCCAGATCGTCCCATGCCTGCGCGCGGTGCGGTTCATCAGCATGCCGTCCAGGCTGACGCGGTAGATGAGGAGCGGCTTGGCGATCTCCACGCCGCGGAAGCCGGCGCGCAGCAGCCGGATGCTGAATTCCCAGTCCTCCCCGCCGTCATGCATCGTTTCGTCCTCGCCGCCCGCGAGGTCCCACGCCGAGCGGCGGATCAGCATGCAATAGGGCAACTGATTAAGAAACAGTTGGTCGAAGCAGTTGAAATGTCGCGGCATCACGCCGTCCATGTCGCCGACGAGCCGCATGTGGGCGAAGACGAATCCGACCTCGGGTGGCGCATTGCGCAGGACCGCGATGGTCTCGGCGAGGAAGGACGGATCGAGGCGGTCGTCGCAATCGAGCGGCATGACGAACTCAGCGCGCGCCGCGCGGAACCCGGCGTTGCGGGCGGCCGCCATCCGCCTGTTCTCCTGGTGCAGGACGCGGATAGACGGCTCGAGCGACGCGAGCTTGCGCCGGGTGGCCTCCTCGGTCGAGCCGTCATCGATGATGATGGTCTCGAAATCGCGGAAGGTCTGCGCCGCGAGGCTGGCGCACAAGTCGTCGAGAAAGCGTCCGCCGTTGTAGCACGGCACGATGACACTGACCGCGGGTTCGCTCACGCGCGCATCCAATATGGCCCCGATTTCGCCACGCTACCGCACTCCGGGTGACTCGCGTCCCCGGTCGATCCGGCTCGATCGCCGGCTTAGCCGACGCCGACGCTCGCCGGCGAAACGAACACCCGCACTTCGCGCCCGAGCAACTCGAGCAGGACCGCGACGCGACGATCGTCGGCAATCCGCTCGAGCACGCCCTTGGCGTCGGCAAAAATTCCATCGACGAGACGCACCCGGCTCCCCGGCCCGATGCCGGCGGGAAGTCCGAGCGCCACCAAACCGTCGCCGTTCTCACGCGCGCGAATCTCGTCGACGATGCCGTCCGGCACCGGCAGCGGCTCCTCCCCGGCAAGGACGAGCCGGTTCACGCCGAAGGTCGAATGGATGACGCGCCAGCGGTCGCGCGCGAGATCGAGGACGACGAACAGGTAGCGGGGAAACAGCGGACGCGCCACCGTCTCCTGCCGCCGCGCATGACGGCGACGGCGCGCGTAGCGCGGCAGATAGGTCAAGAAGCCTTGCCGGCGCAGGTTGAGATCGGCACGCCCTTCCCGATTGGGCTGGGTGTGCACCACGTACCAACGCGGACCCACGGTCATGCGGCTTTTCCGGAAGGCGCGGGAGCCGGCGCCGGCATGTGCACGCGCAGGATCGCGGGCACGTAAACGCGTTCGGCACCGAACACGCGCAGGGCCGCTTCCAATGCGGCGCGCGGGTCGACCAGGGCGGTCACGACGACCGCGTCGGCCGGGCCCGCCGCTGCGAAGTCGGCGTCCAGCTTCCCCGCTTCGCCCCCTGCCGCGATGATCCCAACGATCTCGACCGGGTGGTCGTGGGCAACGAGGCTTGCGATTTCCGCCAAGTCGCCGTGACCGAGCAGAGCCAGCCGGCGCTGCCCGCGCGCCGCCGCCACCGCGAACAGCTCGCCGCACTGCATCCGCGCTTTGCGAAAAAACGAGAAGGAGTCGGACAGGTACGTTGCGGTCAGCCGCGACTTTTCCGCAAAGCCCTGGGGCGTGAGATAGTAGGCGTAGCGCCGCCGCGGCACCTCGCTCACCTTGATCAGGCCCTTGCGTACGCACCGCCGCAGATACGCGTTGGCGAGCCCGAGCGCGATGCCGAGTTCGCGCGCGACCGAACGCTGGGTGACGGACGGGTCGCGCTCCACCACGTCGAGCACGCCGAGCACGATCTCGTCCGAGGCATCGCGCGCGCCTGTCTGGGTCTCGACCGCAGCCTGTTTCGGCACGCTGTCCCCCCACATTTGACTGGTATAATGTTCACGGCATGAACGAGGCTTGTACCGCGTTCACGACATGAACGTCAACCCGGCGAATCGCACTTGGCCGCAGGGGCCTTCGGCTTGCCGGGTTTGCCAGGCATGAGGTGAGGAAGGAACGGCTGAACGCGCCTTGGCCGGGAGACCTATGCCCAGGATCACTGTTGCGGCGCTTGCGGCCGGCCTGCTCGTTGCGGGCTGCGCGGTGGATTCGCCAACCCTCGAGGGCGCCCTGGTCATGCAGTCGACCTACGACCCGCTCACCTGCCCGGAGGTGGTGGCGAAATACAAGGCCGCCGACGGACGCGCCAAAGAACTGAGCGCCCTGATGGAGAAATCCGGCAGTCCCTTCGCCAACGCGCTGGCCTACAACACCGAATATGCTACCGCGCGGGCCAACAAGCGCTTTGCCGAGCAAGCCGCCGAGCGAAAAGGATGCGACCTCGGCAACAAGCCGGCGGCCACCGCAGCGGCGCCGCCAACTCCGCCAGGCCCTGCGCAAGCGGACGGCAAAAAGCCGTGACCCGTCCTTGAACTCCGACTCGATACCTACCCCCGCACGCCGAAAGCAACTTTTAGATCACGACCCAACCGCGCGCCGGCGCGAT
>DASZJC010000046.1:0-2169 GCA_035948495.1 Xanthobacteraceae bacterium
CAAACCCGATCACCACCAGCCGGCCGCGCCAAGCGAGCGCACGCATGGCCGCCTCGAATATCGGACCGCCGAGCGGGTCCAGAATGATATCGGCGCCGCGCCCTTCGGTCGCGGCATAGACCTGAGAGCGCAAGCTGTCGCTCAGATCGGCGGCCGACAAATCGATCACCGCATCGGCGCCCGCTGCTCGCACCGACGCTGCGCGCTCCGGCCGCAGAATCCCGGCGAGTACGCGCGCACCCATCGCATGAGCGAGCTGGATCGCCGCCCGCCCGACCCCGCCCGAAGCCCCGAGCACCAGTACAGTTTCGCCGGTCTCCAGCCGGGCGCGCTCGCGCAGCGCAAACCAGGCGGTGTCATAGACCAGGCTCAGCGATGCGGCTTCGTTAAACGACATCGACGGCGGCAATCGGTAGCAATGGTCGGCGCGCACCGTGACCGCCTCGGCATAGCCGCCCTGTTCGGTCATCGCCAGAACCCGGTCGGCGATCCGAAAGCTCGTCACCGTCTCGCCGAGCGCCGCGACTACACCGGCCGGACCCTTGCCGGGGATGAAGGGAAGCGGCGGCAGAAACTGGTATGTGCCGCCGACGACCAGGAGGTCGACGTAATTGACGGGCGCAGCATGCACCGCCACCATCACCTCATCCGGCCCTGGCATCGGCTTTGCGACTTCGCCGACGCGCAACCGCTCCGGCGGCCCGAATTTATCGACGACAATCGCACGCATTGGCTAGCGGCGCGGCGCGGAGCTGGAGTGGTAGCGGACCGGCAATGGCCGCAGCTGGCCTTCCGCGACCTTCTGCACCAGCTCGCGCTTTAGCAATTTGCCGCTGGCGGTCAGCGGCATCTCGGACAATGGCAGAATGAATTCCGGCATGTCGTATTTCGACAATCCCGCGGCATCCAAATGTTCGAGAATCGCCCCCGGTTCGAGTCGCATGCCGTGCCGCGTCACGATCGCGAGGCAGACGCGCTCGCCGAGCCGTGCATCGCCAACCGGGAATGCCGCCGCCTTTTCGATCGCATCATGCCGCAGCGCGAGCGCCTCGATGGGGGCCGGATGAATGTTGCGGCCGCCGCGGATGATCACATCCTTCTTACGGCCGGTGACGTGCAGGTAGCCCGCCTCGTCGATCCAGCCGAGGTCGCCGGTGATAAACCAGCCCTGCGCATTGAATGCCGCCTCGGTCGCCTTCTGGTCGTCGAAATAGCCGAGCATCAGGCTGGCGCCGCGGCCGCCGATTTCGCCGATTTCGCCCGGCGCGGCCTCGATATCCGGATCATCGTGGCGCCAGATGCGGATTTCATAGCCGGCACAGGCGCGCCCGCAGGTCTCGACGATGCGCTCCGGCGGGTCATCGGGCAGCGTATATTGATGCGAGCAGGTTTCCGTCATGCCGTAACCGCTCTGCGGTAGGATGCCGTATTGCATCAGTCCGGCGACGACCGGCGCCGGCGCGGCCGCGCCCGAGATCCGAAAGCCGCGCACCGCCCCGGCATCCCGCGCAATGCGAGCTCGCATCTCGGTGAGCAGGTCGATCGCGTGGGTGGGTACGCCGAACAGGAACTCGGCGCCGGTCTCTTCGAGCCGATCGAGCAGGCTCGCACCGCGCGGCAGATCGTGCAAGACCAGTTCGCCGCCGCCGGCGAGCGCTGTGATCAGCGCACCGAGGCCGAGATTGTGACTGAGCGGACTCAGGGTGTAGAGCACGGCGCACTCCAGCCGCCAATCGCGCGCCATCGCTCGGGCTGTGGCAAGCAGCGTGTTGTCGCTGTGCATAACGCCCTTCGGCTCGCCGGTCGTGCCGGAGGTGAAGGGCAGATACATCACCTGATTGGCATCCCCGCTCCGCTCGGCTTCGAGTGCCGGCCCTGGCAATTCGCCGAATGGCACAGCGTCGGCCGAGCCGACGCGCCAGGCGCAACGTAGGAAGTCGTGGCCCGCCAATTCGCCGAAGACGTCGCATCGGTCGGCATCGGCGCCGTAGGCGGGTTGGGCGATCAGCGCCGAGCAGCGCATGCGCTCGGCAAGCGCGACGACCTCGCGAACTCTGTGATTGCGGTGCAAAGACGGGCAGCACATATAGCCGTTGCGCGAACACGCGAGTAGCGCGATTGCGGTCTCGACCCGGCTCGGCAGCCACACGGCGACGCGGTTACCGGGGC
>DASZJC010000047.1:0-3297 GCA_035948495.1 Xanthobacteraceae bacterium
GGTGATGCCGCTGGTGGCAAGCTGGGCGTCGTAGGAGACGACCGCCGCCATCGGGTCCCAGTGGACCTTGGGGCGCGGCGCGTAGTGCGTCTCGAGATGGTCGGTGTGCAGCTCGACCAGGCCGGGGATCAGGAGGTCGCCGGCGAGATCCTCGGCCGCCGCGGGCGGCGTGCCCTCGCCGATCTCGGCAATGCGCCCGTCGGCGATCCCCACCCAGCCGCGCTCGATCACCGCGTCGGCGAGAACGACGCGGGCGTTGGCGAGGATGAAATCGGAAGGGTTGCTCATCGCGTCACCTCGCGGCGCTAGTGCCGCGAACCCGAAGTTCGCATAACATTGCGGCAACTGCGGTTGCGAACTTCGGGTTCAAAAGCGGCACTAGAATCATAGATTTGCGAGTGTCCTTCGATTCCGAAGTTCGCATCAGAGTGTGCCGCAAGGTTGAGCGAACTTCGGAATCGGGACACTCGCCGAGAAACGCGTGATGTCGATCACGCGGTCGACGGTGCGCGCGCGCACGTCGTCATCGTGCACGATACTCGCAATCGCGGTGCCGCGCGCTTTCTTTTCTTTGATGAGATCCATCACGATCGCGCGGTTGGGCGCGTCGAGCGAGGCGGTCGGCTCGTCGAGCAGCAGGATCGGCAGGTCGGGCAGGAACCCGCGCGCGATATTGATTCGCTGCTGCTCGCCACCGGAAAAGGTCGCGGGCGGCAGCGGCCACAGCCGCTGCGGCACGTTGAGCCGCGCCAGCAGTTCGCCGGCGCGCGCCCGCGCGGCGTCGCGGCCGACGCCGGCCGCAACGAGCGGCTCGGCGACCACGTCGATCGCCGCGACCCGCGGCACCGCGCGCAGGAACTGGCTGACGTAGCCGATGGTGGTGCGGCGCAGCTCGAGGATGAGGCGCGGATCGGCGCGCGCCACGTCGACGCGCTCGCCGTCGTGGCGCACCAGGATTTCGCCGGCGTCGCAGCGGTAGTTGCCGAAGATCATCTTGAGCACCGATGATTTGCCGGCGCCGGACGGCCCGGCGAGCGTCACGCATTCGCCCGCCGCGACCGCGAACTCGACCCCTGCCACCACGGGCAGGCGGATGCCGTCCTGCAGGTGCATGGTGAAGGTTTTGGCGACCCCGGTCAGTTGCAGCAGCGGGTGCATGGCGCTTTTTGCCTCACGCCGGCAGGATCGAGGAGACGAGGAGCTGGCTGTAGGGCTCGCGCGGATCGTCGAGCACCTGATCGGTCAGCCCGGTCTCGATGACCTCGCCGCCCTTCATCACCATGATCCGGTGCGACAGCAGCCGCGCCACCGCGAGGTCGTGGGTGACGACCACGGCGGCGAGCCCCAGCTCGGTGACGAGCCCGCGCAACAGGTCGAGCAGGCGCGCCTGCACCGACACGTCGAGCCCGCCGGTCGGCTCGTCCATGAACACCAGCCGCGGCTGGGTCACCAGGTTGCGGGCGATCTGCAGGCGTTGGCGCATGCCGCCGGAATAGACGAGCGGCGGATCGTCGATGCGGTCCGGCTCGATCTCGACCCGGTCGAGCCATTGCGCGGCGGTGCCGCGGATGCGGCCGTAGTGGCGCCACCCGACCGCCATCAGCCGCTCGCCCACGTTGGCGCCGGCCGAGACGTTCATGCGCAGCCCGAGCGCCGCGTCCTGGTGCACGTAGCCCCAGTCGGTGCGGAACAGGAATCGCCGCTCGGCTTCGCTTAAGCTCTCAAGGTCGCGCGTGACGCCGTCGCGCAGGCGATAGCGCACGCGGCCGGCGCTCGGCGCGAGCTGGGTCGAGAGCAGCTGCAGTAGGGTCGTCTTGCCCGATCCGGATTCGCCCACTACCGCCAGCACCTCGCCCTCGTAGAGCGAGAACGACACGTCGCGGCAGCCGAGCTGCCGGCCGTAGTATTTGGTCAGGCCTTCGGCGACGAGCAGCGGGGCGTCGGCGTCGCTCATGCCGGCTTCTCCACGCCGCCGCGGCGCCGCTCGCAATAGTCGCTGTCGGAGCAGACGAACAGCCGCCCGCCCTTGTCGTCGGTGATCACCTCGTCGAGGAACGTGTCGTCGGCGCCGCACAGCGCGCAGGTCTTGGGCGTGCGGCTCGCCTCGAACGGATGGTCCTCGAAGTCGAGCGAGACCACCTTGGTGTGCGGCGGGATCGCGTAGATGCGCTTCTCGCGGCCGGCGCCGAACAATTGCAGCGCCGCGCAATCGTCCATCTTCGGGTTGTCGAACTTCGGCGTGGGCGAGGGGTCCATCACGTAGCGGCCGTCGACCTTGACCGGATAGGCGTAGGTGGTGGCGATGTGGCCGTGGCGGGCGATGTCCTCGTAAAGCTTCACGTGCATCAGGCCGTAATCGGCGAGCGCGTGCATGCGCCGCGTCTCGGTCTCGCGCGGCTCGAGGAAGCGCAGCGGCTCCGGGATCGGCACCTGAAAGACGAGTATCTGGTCGGCCGTGAGCGGCGTCTCCGGGATGCGGTGGCGCGTCTGGATCACGCTGGCCTCGGCCGTGTGCGTCGTCGTGCGCACGCCCGCGGTCTTGGCGAAGAACTTACGGATCGACACCGCGTTGGTGGTGTCGTCGGAGCCCTGGTCGATCACCTTGAGCACGTCGTCGGGGCCGAGCACCGAGGCGGTGACCTGCACGCCGCCGGTGCCCCAGCCGTACGGCATCGGCATCTCCCGGCTTGCGAACGGGACCTGATAGCCGGGAACGGCGATCGCCTTGAGGATGGCGCGGCGGATCATCCGCTTCGTTTGCTCGTCGAGGTAGGCGAAGTTGTAGGCGGGCGCGTTCATTCGGCCGCCTCCTTGCGCATCTCCTCGCCCGCCGCGATCTCTGCCCGCATGCGGCGGATCAGCCCAAGCTCGGCCTGGAAGTCGACGTAGTGCGGCAGTTTCAGGTGCTCGACGAAGCCGGTCGCCTGCACGTTGTCGGAGTGCGACAGCACGAACTCCTCGTCCTGGGCCGGCGCCTTTTGTTCTTCGCCGAGGTCGCGCGCGCGCAGCGCCCGGTCGACCAGCGCCATCGCCATGGCCTTGCGCTCGCCGTGCCCGAAGGTGAGGCCGTAGCCGCGGGTGAACTGCGGCGGCTCGGTCGCCGAGCCGCGGAACTGGTTGATCATCTGGCATTCGGTGACGGTGATGCGGCCGAGCGGCACCGCGAAGCCGACCTCGTCGGCCATGAACTCGACCTCGACCTCGCCCAGGCGGATTTCGCCCGCGAACGGATGGGTGCGCCCGTAGCCGCGCTGGGTCGAATAGCCGAGCGCGAGCAGAAAACCCTCGTCGCCGCGC
>DASZJC010000048.1:0-1865 GCA_035948495.1 Xanthobacteraceae bacterium
GGCGAGATCGAGGCCTATGGGCACGGGCTTGCCGACAAGCCGGAGATCGTCGCGCTCACCAAGGCCGACGCGCTTGCTCCGGAACAGCTCAAGCAGCAAGTCGCCCGCCTCAAGCGCGCCGCCAAGGCCGCGCCGCTCGTCGTCTCGGCGGTCACCGGCGCCGGGGTGCGGGACGCGTTGCGCCGGCTGCTCGGCGTGATCGACGCGGCGCAGTCCGAGGAGGCGCGCCAACATCCCGCCCCCGCCTGGCAGCCGTCTTAAATCCCGCCCCCGCCTGGCAGCCCTGACGGCTTCATCCCTCCCCTGAAAGGGGAGGGTGGCGAACCCGGCGAAGCCGGGGTCGCCGGGTGGGGTGATCAGGAATCAGATGCCAGTTTCGTAGCCCGCATGGAGCGTAGCGAAATGCGGGAGCGACAATCCCGGATTACGCTTCGCTCCATCCGGGCTACGGCGCAGTTCGCCCCCACCCGACCGCGCGCTGCGCGCGCGGCCACCCTCCCCCTGCGGGGCCCTGCGGGGGAGGGATTAAGCGCGCAAGCTGCGCCGCCTCGCCTAATACTTTTCCGAATTCCACCGATCGGCGGATGCGGCGAAGAATGTTGCAGTCGGACCTTGCGAGCGATGCTCTATCGTGTTATATTCATACCAATGAGACTGGCAGCGAGCTCGCGGGGAGGCCAACCCCACGGGCGACGGTCGTTTTGCGCCGGCGGGCTCATTGCAAACGCTTGCAGATCGTTGCTGATTCCGCGCCGGGAGACGTTGGGCTTATGAAAATGGCCGGCCGGACGATTGACGACCTCAAGGAAAGGGCGCATCGGCCCCTTCCCATGCCGCGTTCCGTGCCCAAGGCGCCGGCGCTCGCCGCGTTCCGCCGCATCGTCGTCAAGGTCGGCTCCTCGCTCCTGGTCGACGCCAAGGCCGGACGCGTGCGCGAGGCCTGGCTCGCCTCGCTCGCCGCCGACATCGCGGCGCTGCACCGGCAAGGCCGCGACATCCTGGTGGTGTCGTCGGGCGCGATCGCGCTCGGGCGCAGCGTGCTCAAGCTGCCGGCGGCCCCGCTCAAGCTCGAGGACAGCCAGGCGGCCGCCGCCGTCGGCCAGATCGCGCTCGCGCGCACCTGGGCCGAGGTGCTGGGCGCCCACGGCATCGGCGCCGGCCAGATCCTGCTTACCCTCGGCGACACCGAAGAGCGGCGCCGCTATCTCAACGCGCGCTCGACCATCGACAAGCTGCTCGAGTTCCGCGCGGTGCCGGTGATCAACGAGAACGACACGGTGGCGACGAGCGAGATCCGGTACGGCGACAACGACCGCCTCGCCGCCCGCGTCGCCACCATGGCGAGCGCCGACCTGCTGGTGCTGCTCTCCGACATCGGCGGCCTCTACGACGCGCCGCCCGGAGAAAATCCCGGTGCGAAGCTCATCCCGCTCGTGCCGCGCATCACCGCGGAGATCGAGGCGATGGCGGGCGACACCGGCTCGCAGCACTCGCGCGGCGGCATGCGCACCAAGATCGAGGCCGGCAAGATCGCCACCACGGCCGGCACCCACATGGTCATCGCCTCCGGCCATATCGACAATCCGCTGCGCTCGATCGCCGACGGCGGGCCGTGCACCTGGTTCCTCACGCCGGCCAATCCGGTGACCGCGCGCAAGAAATGGATCGCCGGCTCGCTCGAGCCGCGCGGCACCTTGACGGTCGACGCCGGCGCGGTCGCGGCGCTGCGGCGCGGCAAGAGCCTGCTGCCCGCCGGCGTGGTGCGCGTCGACGGCGCGTTCAGCCGCGGCGACGCGGTGGTGGTGCGCGGGCCGGACGGCGCCGAGATCGGCCGCGGCCTCATCGCCTACGACGCCGACGACGCG
>DASZJC010000049.1:0-1924 GCA_035948495.1 Xanthobacteraceae bacterium
CGCCCTCGCCTCGCCGTCCATGACGATGCGCCCGTTCTCGAGGATATAGCCGTAGCGCGCGTACCTGAGCGCCATGTTGGCGTTCTGCTCGGCGAGCAGGAACGACACGCCTTCCTTCTCGTTGAGCCGGTGCACGATCTCGAAGATTTCCTCGACGATCTGCGGGGCGAGCCCCATGGACGGCTCGTCGAGCAGGATCATCTTCGGGCGCGACATCAGCGCGCGGCCGAGCGCGCACATCTGCTGCTCGCCGCCCGACGTGTAGCCGGCGAGCGCGTTGCGCCGCTCGCGGATGCGCGGGAAATACGAATAGACGAGATCGAGATCGCGGCGGACCGCAGCGGCGCCGTCGCGCCGCGTGTAGGCGCCGGTCAACAGATTCTCCTCGACCGTGAGATGCTCGAAGCAGTGGCGGCCCTCCATCACCTGGATGCAGCCGCGCCGCACCAGTTCGTTGGGCGGGCGCGCCTTGACCTCCTCGCCGTCGAACACGATCGACCCCTTGGTGACCTCGCCGCGCTCGGCATGCAGCAGGTTGGAGATCGCCTTGAGCGTCGTCGACTTGCCGGCGCCGTTGGCGCCGAGCAGCGCCACGATGCCGCCGCGCTCGACCTCGAGCGAGACGCCCTTGAGCACCAGGATGACGTGATCGTAGACGACCTCGACGTTGTTGAGCGTGAGGATGCGCGCGGCCGCCGGCGCGGGCGCGGGATCGGTGTTGAGTTCGCCGGCGATGCTCATGGGCAGGCCTCTCGGACTCCCTCTCCCCGGAGGGGAGAGGGTCGGGGTGAGGGGGTTCCCCACCTAACAAATTAGCGTCGTAACCCCCTCACCCGGATCGCTTCGCGATCCGACCTCTCCCCTCCGGGGAGAGGTAGAGCGCGCGTGTTGCAGAGCCTTACGACGACTTGTCGCAGGGCTCGGTGCGGGCCGGCCACGGCTGGTTCTTCGACACGTAGTCCTTGGCCGCCTGATCGAGCAGCGGCATGACCTTGTCGCGCATGGGCGAGATCCAGTCCGACACCTTCACCCACTTGGCGCCGTCCCATTGCTGCATGTAGGCGTCCTGGTGGCCGTTGTGGTCGGTGCACGTCACGCTGGTGAGCGGCGCCGCGAAGTCCGGCAACCCGAGCTCCTTCCAGCGCTCGGCGGTGATCTTCAACGTCTCGAGGCCGCGCCGCACGTCCTCGCCGGTCACCGCCTTCTTGCCGGTGATCTTCTGCGCATTGCGGATCGCCTCGGCGACCAGCACCGAGTTGTAGACGCCGCGATCGTAGAAGTTCTCGCCCACCCGGGTCTTGGAATCGACCTGGCTCTTACCCTTGTCGACCACGTATTTCATGATGTCCTGGATGGCCGGATAGCTGGCCCCCAGACCGTTGAGGTTGAGCGCCAGATAACCCTTGCCGTCCTTGCCGGCCGGCCGCGCGTCGTCGTCGCTGCCCGACCACCAGATGCCGACGAAGTGGTCCATCGGGAAGTTGATCTTGGCGGCTTCCTTGATGGCGGTCGGGTTCATCGCGCCCCATCCCCACATGATCATCCATTTCGGGCGATCGCGGCGCACGCCGAGCCACAGGCCGGACTGGTTCTGCATTTCCGCCGCCGGCACCGGATAGAGCTTCGCGGTGAAGCCGTAATCCTTGGCGAAGTCCTGCAGCAGCGGGATCGGCTCGCGGCCGTAGCCGCCGTCGAAGAAGATGTAGCCGATGGTCTGGCCCTTGAGCTTGTCGAGCCCGCCTTCCTTTTCGCCGATGTATTTGAAGATCATCGACAGGCCGTCCCAGTAGGTGGCCGGCGGGTTGAAGATCCACGGGAAATCGTTGCCTTCGGCGGAGGCCGACAGGCCGTAGGCCATGGACAGGATCGGGATTTTGTCGACCGCCGCCTTCGGGATCAGCTCGAGGGTGATGCCGGTCGAGTA
>DASZJC010000050.1:0-3391 GCA_035948495.1 Xanthobacteraceae bacterium
AACGTCTTTCAGGAATTGCAGCACGCGATCGACTATCTCGACCACGCGCCCGCCGGCTTTTTCTCGGTCGATGCGGCGGGAGAGATCGTCTACCTCAACGCAACGCTCGCCGGCTGGCTCGACTACGACCTCGCCCAGTTCGGCTCCGGCGGGCTCAAGCTCGCCGACATCGTGACCGGCGAGAGCGCCGTGCTGTTGACCACGCTTCCGGCGGCGCCCGGCGAGGTCAAGACCGAGGTGCTCGACCTCGATCTCAAGAATCGCTCCGGCCGCTCGGTCCCGGTGCGCTTGTTCCACAAGGTGGCGTTTGCGCCGGACGGCAGTCCCGGCGCCTCGCGCACCCTGGTGCTCAACCGCGCGCGCGACGACGGCACCGACCGCGAGCGCGCCGCCGAAGTGCGGTTCGTGCGCTTCTTCCACAACACGCCGATGGCGATCGCCACCGTCGACCGGGCCGGGCGCATCGCGCGCACCAACGCGCCGTTCGCCCAGCTCCATCACGGCATCCTCAAGGGCGAGGCGCAGCCGGCCGAGGGCCGCTCGATCCTCGCCGTGGTGTCGGAGGCCGACCGCCCGCTGCTTGCCGAGATGATCGCGCGGGCGGCCGACGGCCAGGGCGACATCGGCCCGGTCGACACCACCTTTGCCGGCGACGGCAAGCGCTCGGCGCGGCTTTACGTGTGCGCGGTCGAGGAGGACGACCGCGAGGGCGAAGCGGCGATCATCTACGCCATCGAGACAACCGACCAGCGCGCGCTCGAAATGCAGTTCGCCCGCTCGCAGAAGATGCAGGCGGTCGGCCAGCTCGCCGGCGGCATCGCGCACGACTTCAACAACGTGCTCTCCGCCATCATGATGGCGACCGACTTCCTGCTCAACGCGCACAAGCCGACCGATCCGTCCTTCCAGGACATCATGCAGATCAAGCAGAACGCCAACCGGGCGGCGAGCCTGGTGCGCCAGCTGCTGGCGTTCTCGCGCCGGCAGACCCTGCGCTCGGAGGTGCTCGACGTCGGCGAGCTGCTCGCCGATCTCACCATGCTGCTGCGCCGGCTGATCGGCGAGAACGTCACGCTCGAGATGATCCACGGCCGCGACCTGTGGCCGGTCAAGACGGATCTCTCCCAGTTCGAGCAGGTGATCGTGAACCTGGCGGTGAACGCGCGCGACGCCATGCCGGACGGCGGCAAGCTCGAGGTGCGCACCGCCAATGTCACCCCGGCCGACTGCGCGCGCTATCCCTACAAGGAGATGCCGGCCGCCGACTACGTGCTGGTCGAGGTCAAGGACACCGGCGTCGGCGTCCCGCCCGAGCTGATCGAGAAAATCTTCGAGCCGTTCTTCTCCACCAAGGAGGTCGGCAAGGGCACCGGGCTCGGCCTTTCCACGGTCTACGGCATCGTCAAGCAGACCGGCGGCTTCATCTATCTGGAATCGGAAGTCGGCAAGGGCACGACGTTCCGCATCTTCCTGCCGCGCCACGTCCCGGGCGCCGTCGAGGCCGAGGCCGCCGCCACCCTGGTGCCGGCGGCGGCCGATGCGGACAAGCCCGCCGCCGATCTCACCGGCCACGGCACGATCCTGCTGGTCGAGGACGAGGAGGGCCTGCGTGCGCTCAATGCCCGCGGGCTGACTTCACGCGGCTACACGGTGGTCGAGGCGAGCAACGGCGTCGAGGCGCTCCGCGAGATCGAGGAGCGGGACGGCGCGGTCGACCTCGTGGTCTCCGACGTCGTCATGCCGGAGATGGACGGCCCGACCTTGCTCAAGGAGCTGCGCAGCCGCAATCCGAACCTCAAGATGATCCTGGTGTCGGGCTATGCCGAGGACGCGTTCGAGAAGAACCTGCCGGAGGGCGGTCAGTTCGTGTTCCTGGCGAAGCCCTTCACCCTCAAGCAGCTCGTCGCCACCGTGAAGGACGCGATGGCGTCGTAGGGGCAGGCGCTGCTATCGTTGTGGAAGCAGCGAATAGGGAATAGCGAATAGCGAATAGAAGAGGCTCGTCTTCACTATTCGCTATTCGCTACTCACTATTCGCTACTCGCTATTCGCCCTTTTCGCTATTCGCCAGGGAGGTCGACATGACGCAGTCGAGACGCATCGTCATCCAGAGCATCGGCGCCGGACTTGCCACGCAGTTGGCGGCCGGCGAGGCCGGGGCGCAGGGCGAGGCCAAGGCGCAGAACGAAATCTGGAGCGGCGATTACTGGGCCAACAAAGGCGACGTGAAGCTCGCCATGTACCGCAAGCGCGTCGGAGCCCCGAAGGCCGGCGAGGCGCCGCTCCCCGTGCTGTTCCTGGTGCACGGCTCCTCGATCTCGGCGCGGTCGAGCTTCGACCTCGCGGTGCCGGGCCGCGGCGAATATTCCGTGATGAACGTGTTCGCCCGGCACGGCTTCGACGTGTGGACCATGGACCACGAGAACTACGGCCGCTCCTCGCGCACGTCGGGCAATTCCGACATCGCCAGCGGGGTCGAGGATCTCAAGGCCGGCATCGAGGTGGTGGCGCGCGAGACCGGCCGCGCGAAAGTGCACATGATGGGCGAATCGTCCGGAGCGATCCGTGCCGGCGCCTACGCCATGGCGCGGCCCGACCGGGTCGACCGTATGGTGCTGTCCGCCTTCACCTACAAGGGCACGGGCTCGCCCACGCTCGCCAAACGGGCCGAGCAGCTCGCCTATTTCCGCACCCACAACATGCGCCTGCGCGACCGCACCATGATTCTCAGCATCGCGACCCGCGACAAGCCGGGCACCTCGGAGATCGAGGCGATGAACGCGCTTGCCGACGCGGAGCTGAAATTCGGCGACCAGTGCCCCACCGGCACCTATCTCGACATGACCGCCAACCTGCCCCTGGTCGATCCCAAGAAGGTGTACGCGGCGGTGATGCTGTTGCGCGGCGAGTACGACGGCATCGCCACCGTCGACGACATCTACGATTTCTTCAAGGATCTGCCGAACGGCGACCGTCAGTTCGTCATCGTGCCGGGCATGGCCCATTCGGCGGTGCTGGCGACCAACCGCCAGCTGTTCTGGCACGCCATGCACGGCTTCCTCACCATGCCGCAGCCGGTGGCGACGTGAACGCTGTAGGCAGTGAGCGAATAGCGAGTAGCGAGTAGCGAATAGAAAGAGTCGCGTTCCTATTTCCTGCTAACTATTCGCTATTCGCCATTCGCTATTCGCCCATTTGCTAATGGCCTCCACATGACCCATTCCGGTCCGCCCGACGACGACCACCAGAGCGAGGAGGAGCGCCGGCGCTCGAACCTCATCCTCCTGGCGGTCTCCGTCGTGGTGGTGGTGCTGGGCGTGCTGCTGGTCAACTGGCTGCTCGAGCAGCGCAAGCTGCAGGAATGCCTCTCCTCGGGCCGCAGCAACTGCGC
>DASZJC010000051.1:0-2421 GCA_035948495.1 Xanthobacteraceae bacterium
ACCTTGCCGTCGGGCGTGATCACGCGCATCCACTCGGCGCTGGTGCCCTCGACGGCGTGCAGCGGCGATTCGTCGATCGTTCCGCGGACGAGGACGAGACCGAGCTTCTCCGTCACCGGCGCATCGGCCCGCGGAGCCGAACGCACCTCGACCCCCGCCGAATACGGAAAGCCCCATTCGCTCGGATCGGTCTTGGTCGCCTGGGCGAGCGCCTCGAACTCCGTGCCGTCGAGTTCGGGCACCACCGGCGCGCACGCCACGCCCTTCCTCTGCGCGTCCGGGGCCGCATGCGGGTCGGCCACCGCCAAGGCGAGCGCGTCCCAGCCGGAGCCGTCATTGGCATCGAGGTTGAAGCCGGCGGCGAGGTTGTCGATGCTCGACTTCTTCGCGTCGGCGCCCTGGCCGTCGTCGCGTTCCCAGAAGAAGCCCTTGGCAACGACCATGCGGGCAAGCGCGGCGCGGTCCTTGCGCTGCGCGACCGCGGCAAGCTGCTTGCGGAACGCGTCAAGGCTCGGATCGTTCACGAGCGGCGCCACTTTCACCGCCACCGCCTTGTAGGGTCCGAATGCCCCCGCTTGCGGCGCAGGCGCGGGCTGCGCCAACGAGGCCGCGGGCGCGAGCGCGAGGACAAGCAACAGCGCGCTTGAAGCAAAGCTGACGTTACGCATCCGAAGCCTCCTGGATTCGCTTGTCGCGCGGCGCACGCCGGAATGACAAAAGCGGGATGACTTTATTCGGCAATCGCCACGGCGGCCGGGTGCCAATCCATCGCGATGTGGCCGGGGTCGCCGGCAACGCGCTTGAGCCAGGCGCGGGTCGCCGGAAAGCCGGTCAGGTCGAAATCGCTTTCGTGCGCCACGTGCGTGTAGGCGTAAAGCGCGATGTCGGCGATGGTGTAGCGGTTCGCCGCGAAAAACCGATGGGTTTCGAGGTGCTTCTCCATGACGCCGAACGCCTGATAGCCCCGCTCCATCCAGTCTTCGAGCGCGTGCTGCTGCAATTCGCGTCCGCCCTTCACCATGGTGAGCCAGAACCGCGCGGCGCCGAGATTGGGCTCGAGGCTGTGCTGCTCGAAGAACATCCATTGCATCGCCTCCGCCCGGTCGATGCGGTCGTCCGGAGCGAGCGGCGAGCCGCCGGCGACGTACCACAGGATGGCGTTTGATTCCGCCAGGTAGCGCCGCGGCGCGACTTCGAGCAGCGGCACATGGCCGCTGGGATTCTTCGCGAGGAACTCGGGAGTGCGGGTTTCGCCCTTGAGAATGTCGACTTCCACCAGCCGATAGGGGACGCCGAGCTTGGCGAACGCGAGCCGTACCTTGTAGCAGTTGCCGGAGCGCTGCATCGAATAGAGCGTGTACATTCCGGTCCTCGCCGTCGGGTTCGATCCGGCGGATCGTTGCATCCCCTTGCGTCGTTTATTGAGACGCAAATGGCGGCCATTGCAAGGCTGCCGGCGTCGGTCGTCCGATAAAATCGTTTTATTTCATGATGCACTGCACGCGGATGACAAAATTTCGCTGCGGCGCGTCGCCGCGACAGGGATCATCCTCGCGCCGGCCAACCCGAAGTTCGCAACAGTGGCTGCGCGCCTACTCCGCTGCGACCCGATGGGCGCGCGCGTATTCGCGTAGCGCGTCGTCGGGGACGGGCTCGATCGGCGTGAAGTCGCGGTGGGCGATCCATTCCGGCCGACTGAACTTGGTGATGTGGTTCGAGACCGCGCACAGGGTCAGGTACACGATCTTGCGCGGATAGGGCGTGATGTTGGGAGGCGAGGCATGCACGATGTTGCCATGGAACATCAGCAGCGCTCCGGGCTTGCCGGTGGGCGCCACGATCCCGCCCTCGGCGGCAAGCCGCGTCACCGTCTCCTTGTCGAGGGTCCACAGCGGATAGGACGTGGTGAGCTTGTCGTGGCCGGCCGCGAGCGTTCCGTGCTTGTGGCTCTTGGGAATGATCATCAACGGGCCGTTGATCGGCATCACCTCGTCGAGGAAGACGGAAATGTTCATCGCCCGCGGCTGTGGCATGCCGTCGTCGCGCGCCCAGGTGCCGTAATCCTGATGCCATTGCCACACGTCGCCTTCGAACGCCGCCTTGGCATTGATCTTGAACTGGTGGACGTAGACGCCCTCGCCGAACATCTGCTCCAGCGGTTCGACCAGCCGCGGATGGTGCGCGAGCAGCCGGAACACCTCGCTGTAGGTGTGGGAGGCGAAGGCGGTGCGCGGCGCCCCCGATTTCTCCCGCCACACTTCCTCGCGCTCGGTCTTGAGGATGGTTTCCGCCTCCGCGCGGAGCAGCGCGATTTCCTCCTCGGCGAAACAATCGGGGAAGAACAAGTAGCCTTGCTCGTCGAAATCAGCGATTTGCTTGGGCGTGAGCTGCATGTCTCTCCTCCGGCATCGAGACGTGCGG
>DASZJC010000052.1:0-3354 GCA_035948495.1 Xanthobacteraceae bacterium
CGAGGCGCTCATCGAACCTGAAAACGACGCCTCCCGCGCCCTCGCTGCAAACCGTCCCGTCACTCCAATGACCAGGAATAGCCAACGACCGGCGTTCGTCCTGGTCGCGGACTTGCCCCAAAAATCGGGCCCGTATACGGAGCCGCCGCCGGCGGCTCGCCCGTGGGCTGTTTTTGTTTTCTAGTGCCTGACCAGGGAGCATTGCACGTACGCATGGCGACTTCCCCCCTAGTGAGCTGGTAACGAAGCTCGTTTGTTAAGTTCGTAACCTTTCCAATAGGCGTATGTCAATTCGGAAGTGTTTTTCCGAAAAGATTGAAACCAAGGACGGGATCCGAAAAGTTCTCCCGGACAGCAGTCCCCGCGATTAGCGAAGCGCAGCATTGTACTGCGCGGCTGGGCAATGGCGTCCACGATGTCCGTCCGCGCCCGGTGCCCGATAGTTGAGGTGAGGTTCGCACGTGACTCCCTGCTGGAGCAAGCCGGATTCGAACTCTAGGTCCCACCCCCTCACTCGCGGCAGACACACGGCTCGGACCGAATGAATGGCGCCGAGCGCGATAACCGGGCGCGATGCGCAGCTTCAGCGGAGATTACCCCCTTGCGTTTATGACGAGCGGCCTCGCTTGCCTGTCGGCCTCGCTGTTGGCGCTGCGGATCAAGCGCCTCGCGCCTGCGATAGTGCCCACGGTCTGACCGGAAAAGAACGCGCGATCTCACGTTTGGCGGCTCCGGGATCGAGAGTCACCAGCGAACCGGACCCCACAACGGTATCGCGCCCTGCGCCATTCATTCGGTCCAAGCCGTGTGTCTGCCGGCGAGTGAGGGGGTGGGACCTAGAGTTCGAAGCCGGCTTGCTCCAGGAGGGAGTCGAGCGAACTGCGATCGCGTGCCCGCAGCCGATCGCGCGGCCGAAAGTTTTCGATGTTGGCGAAGACCGGGTCGGGCGCGCGATCACTCCCTCACCGAGCCTCGCCAGCATCATTACCGAACTCGAGACATCGCGTTTGCTATAGTAGGCCGGTGAAGCCTATCCCCGTCGCCTCTCGCTCAGCGCACCGCATTCTCGGCCAGTCGGTGGTTCGGCTGGAGGATGCGCCGTTGCTGACCGGGCAAGGGGCCTTCGTCGGCGATATCGGCTTCCCGCATCAGCTGCATATGCGCATCGTGCGCTCGGCTTATGCGAATGCCGTGCTGCGGTCCGTCAACGTGGCCGCTGCACTGGCCGTGCCGGGAGTCGTCGCAGTGTGGACCGCGGCGGATATCAACGACCTGCCGCCGATCGATTTTCGCGATCCGGCCGCCGAGGCGCTGCGTCCCTATCGCCAGCCGCTTCTCGCGCGCGAGCGGCTGCGTTATGTCGGCGAGCCGATAGCGGCTGTGTTCGCGACCCATCCCTATCTGGCCGAAGACGGCGCCGAGCTTGTCTCGGTCGAGGCCGATGAGCTGGCCCCGATACTGGACGCCAGTGCGGCTGCCGGCAGTTTCGCACCCGGCATCTCCACGGAGGCGCTGGTGCTGCGCGCCGGTTACGGCGATGTCGAGGCGGCCTTTGCTGCGGCGCATGGGATCGTCACTCTCGATCTGACCATCGGCAGGCACAGCGCCGTACCGATGGAGACGCGCGGCGCGCTTGCCCGCTTCGACGGTGCCGTGGACGTGCTGGAATTGTATGGCGCAGCCAAGGTACCGCACCGCAACCGCGATGGGTTGGCGCGCATGTTCGGCCGCAGCACGACGGCGGTGGTACTGAAGGAAGGCAATACCGGCGGCGGGTTCGGGGTTCGCGGCGAGCTCTACCCGGAAGATTTTCTTGTCTGCCTCGCCGCTCTGCGATTGGGGCGACCGGTCAAATGGATCGAGGATCGGCGCGAGCACCTGATGGCCGCCAACCACTCGCGCGACCAGCACCATCACGCGTGCGCCGCCTTCGACGCGGAGGGCCGGATCCTGGCCGTGGAGGACACATTCTACCTCGACCAAGGCGCCTATGTGCGCACGCATGGCGCCCGGGTGGCGGAGATGACGATGGCGATGGTGCCCGGGCCGTACCGGGTTCCTACCTATCGCAGCATTTGCCATTTCCGCCTCACGAACAAGACGCCGGCAGCGACCTATCGAGCGCCGGGGCGGTTCGAAGGCACCGTTGTGCGCGAGCGGCTCATCGACGCGGTCGCCGACCGGCTCGGGCTCGACCGGGTGACGGTCCGTCGACGCAACCTCATCACCGCGGCCGAAATGCCATTTTCCCGGAAGCTTCGCGCGCTGGGCAGCGAGATCGTCTACGATTCCGGCGACTATCCGCGATTGCTGGATAAGGCGCTCGCGCAGATCGGCTGGGAATCGCTGCAGACGGAGTTGCGCCGCCGCCGCGCCGCCGGCGAACTGGTCGGATGCGGAATCGCGATCTTCGTCGAAAAAGGCGGGCTTGGACCGGTGGACGGCACCCGGGTCACCGTCGATGCCACAGGCGCGGTCGAGCTGGTGACTGGCGGTTCGGCGGTCGGCCAGGGTTTCGCCACCGCGATGGCGCAGATCTGCGCCGACACGCTGGGGCTCGACTACCGCCGGGTGAGGGTGGTGTCGGGACAGACGGATCGCATCCAGTACGGCATCGGCGCCCACGCCTCTCGCGCCTCGGTCATGACGGGCAACGCGACGCATGCCGCGGCGCTCAAAGTCCGGGCCAAGGCGCTGGATGTCGCGGCCTCGCTGCTCCAGGCGAGCCCGGACGAGCTCGACATCGTCGACGGCGTCGTCGTCCATCGCGACCTGCCCGGCGGAGGATCGATCAGTCTGGCGGAGATCGCCCGTCATCTCGCACCCGATTCGCCGATGCTCGGGGAGCGCGATCCGGGGTTGGCCGCCGAAGGCTGGTTCCGCACCGAGCACATGACCTACCCCTATGGCGTGCAGATCGGCATCGTTCGGATCGACGCCGAAACCGGGGAGGCGACGGTCGAGCGCTTTCTGCTCGCCTACGATATCGGCCGATCGATAAACCCGATGCTGGTCGAGGGCCAGCTGGTCGGGGGCTTCGTGCAGGGTCTCGGCGGCGCGCTTTGCGAAGAATTCCGCTATGACGAGTACGGCCAGCCGCTCAGCGCGACACTGGCCGATTATGCCCTGCCGACCGCGCGGGAGGTTCCCGCCGTGGAAGTCCTGGTAACTGAAGACGCGCCGAGCCCGCTCAATCCGCTCGGCATTAAGAGCGTCGGCGAAGGCGGCATCAACGGGGTGGGCGCGGTCATTGCCGCGGCGATTGACGACGCGATTGGTTTACCCGGCGCGGTGACGCGGCTCCCGGTAACGCCGCAGCGGCTCAGAACGCTTATAAACGCGGCGGCGCAGCGC
>DASZJC010000053.1:0-2219 GCA_035948495.1 Xanthobacteraceae bacterium
CTCAAGCACGACCGCGCCCGCATCCAGGTCGGCCGCATCTCGCATTTCGGCCTGCTCGAAATGTCGCGGCAGCGCATCCGCACCAGCGTGCTGGAAAGCTCGACGGAGAAATGCCCGTATTGCGGCGGCTCTGGCCATGTCCGCTCGGTGTCGTCGCTGGCGCTGCAGGTGCTGCGGGCGCTCGAAGAGCAATTGATGCGCGGCGCCACCCACAATCTCATCGCCCGCACCCGGCCCGACGTGGCGCTCTACGTGCTCAACCAGAAGCGCGCCCATCTGCGCAGCCTCGAAGAACGCTTTGCCATCACGCTGACGGTCGTCGCCGACGCAACGGTGATGGCGCCGCAGGCCTTCGTGATCGACCGCGGCGAGCAGGTGCATACCGTCGAGGCGGCACGCGCGATCGCCGAGCAGAACCAACAACAAGCCGTCGCTGCGCCGTTGGAAGACGAGGACGACCTCGAAGACGAAAGCATCGTCGAGGTGGAGGAAGAGCAGCAGGCGGAAGCGGAGGATGTCGAAGCGGCAGCGCCTAGCACCGTACCCGAGCACGGCGAAGGCGAACCGCGCCGGCGGCGCCGGCGGCGTGGCCGCGGCGGACGCGGCGGTCGTGATGGACGCGACGGCGGCGAAAACCGTGAGCACGTCCCGATCCAAGAAGGGTCGTCCGAATATCCGCCTGAGCACGCGAGCGAGCACGTTGCCGAAGGCGATGATGAACCCTTCGCCGGCGACGAGGTCACCGACCAACATGGCGAGCCGGCCCAGGCGGAGCGCACGGAGCGCAGCGACCGTCCGGACCAGCATCGCGATAGCGAACGGCGGGGACGGCGGCGCCGCGGCCGCCGCGGCGGTCGGCGCAATCGCCACGATCGCGATCGCAACGGTGACGCAGCGCCCGGCATGAACGATTTTGGCGCCCCGGCACCGCAGCACAGTTTCGCCCCGGGCGACGAGCTCGCTCCGCCGGCCGCGGCCGAGCCCGAACTCAAGGAGGCTGTCGCCGATCTCGACGCCGCGCCGCCGTCGGCGCCGCCTGCGCCGGTCAGTGCGGAGCCAACACATGCGGAGCAACAGGCCGAGCCGCCGCGCCGGCGATCCACCGTACGCGAGCGGGCGCCGATCGGCGGCAGTGACGATGCGCCGCCGCCGGCTTCGACGGCGCCCGTGGCCCCTGCCCCCGAACCGGTGATCACCGAAGTCGCCGAGACCGAGGGCACCGACCGGCCACGCAAGACCGGATGGTGGTCGCGCCGTTTCGCCGGCGGTTGATGCAACAACCAATGCTGGGCGGGCGCCATGAAAAGCGGCTGGGTCGACCGTGACGCCGAGGCCATCGTCGCCGAAGGCGCGAAATCGGGCATCGACCGCGATCTCGCGCTGCGCATCTACACGACGCGGCTGCTTGGCCGCGACCCAAAGCTCGTCCTGCACGGCGGCGGCAACACCTCGCTGAAAGAAGTGATGCGCGACCGCCTCGGCGCTGACGTCGAGGTGCTACGCGTCAAGGCGACCGGCGCCGACATGGCGATGATCGATCTCGCAGGCCTCCCGGCGGTACGGCTTTCGCCATTGCGCAAGCTGCGCGCGCTCGGCGAGATCGGCGACGACGAGCTTGTCGGCATCGAGCGCGCGAGCCTGATCGATCCGGCGGCGGCCAATCCGTCGGTCGAGATCATGTTGCACGCCTTCCTGCCGCATAAATTCGTCGATCATACTCACGCCACCGCCGTGCTCAGCGTCATCGACCAGGCCGACGGCGAAAAGAAATGCGCGGAAGTTTTCGGCGGCCGGCTCGCGTTTGTGCCTTACGTCATGCCGGGCTTCGGCCTGGCCAAGAAGGCGATCGAGGTTTTCGAACGGGCGAAACCGAGTGACGGCCTCATTCTGTCGAAACACGGCATCGTCACCTGGGGCGAGAGCGCACGCGAAGCCTATGAGCGCATGATCGAGATGGTGTCGCGCGCCGAGGAGTTTGTCGCCCGCCGCCGCAAATCCGTTGCCGCAACAGCGCCGGCGCGGCGCGGCACCGCCGAGGTGGCGCAGGCGGCGCCGATCGTGCGCGGCGCCTGCAGCGAGAAAGACAAGACGATCGAAGGCGCCTGGCGCCGGCTCGTGCTCGAATTCCGCGCCACCGATGCGGTGCTCAATTTCATCAATGCCAAGGATTTGGCCCGCTTGAGCCAGGCCGGCGTGGTGACGCCGGACCACACCATCCG
>DASZJC010000054.1:0-8956 GCA_035948495.1 Xanthobacteraceae bacterium
CTGGCGCCGCCGATCCGCAGGTGATTCGCCGCGCCGATGACCGCCTACCTCGCCAAGCTCAACCCGGAGCAGCGGCGCGCCGTCGAGCACGGCATCGGCGCGTCGGCGACTGACGACCGGCCGCTCCTCGTCATCGCCGGCGCCGGTTCGGGCAAGACCAATACGCTGGCCCATCGGGTGGCCCATCTCATCGTCAACGGGGTCGATCCGCGCCGCCTCCTGCTCATGACGTTCTCGCGCCGCGCGGCCGCCGAGATGGAGCGCCGGGTCCAACGCATCGTCGCCGCCGCGCCCGGCGGGTCGGCGCTCGCGGCGGCCGCGCTCGCCTGGTCGGGCACGTTCCACTCGATTGGCGCCCGGCTGTTGCGCGAGTTTGCCGAAACGATCGGGCTTGCCCCGTCCTTCACCATCCACGACCGCGCCGACTCCGCCGACCTGATGAATCTCGCGCGGCACGAGCTCGGCCTGACGAAGACCGAGACCCGCTTCCCCACCAAGACGACCTGCCTCGCGATCTATTCGCGCACGGTCAACGCGCAGGCGCCGCTCGCGGACGTCCTCGCGCAGGCGTTCCCGTGGTGCGCCGCGTGGGAAGCGGAGCTGCGCCGCCTGTTCGCGACTTACGTCGAGGCCAAGCAGCGCCACAACGTGCTCGATTACGACGACCTGCTGCTCTACTGGGCGCAGGTGATGGCGGTGCCCGCGTTCGCGGCCGAGATCGCCGAGCGGTTCGATCACGTGCTGGTCGACGAGTATCAGGACACGAACCGCCTGCAGGCCGATATCCTGCTCGCGCTCAAGCCGGACGGGCGCGGCCTCACCGTCGTGGGCGACGACGCCCAGTCGATCTATTCGTTCCGCGCCGCGACCGTGCGCAACATCCTCGATTTCCCGCACGCGTTCAGCCCGCCGGCGCGCCTGGTGACGCTCGAGCGCAATTACCGCTCGACCCAGCCGATTCTTGCCGCCGCCAACGCGGTGATCGGGCTTGCGGCCGAGCGCTTCACCAAGAACCTGTGGTCGGAGCGGGCCTCGTCCGAACGTCCGCTGCTGGTGGCGGTGCGCGACGAGGCCGACCAGGCAAACTACGTGGTCGAGCGCGTGCTCGCCAACCGCGAGACCGGCATCGCGCTCAAGGCCCAGGCCGTGCTGTTTCGCACCTCGCATCACAGCGGGCCGCTCGAAATCGAGCTGACCCGGCGCAACATCCCGTTCGTGAAGTTCGGCGGTCTGAAATTCCTCGAGGCGGCGCACGTCAAGGACGTGCTCGCGTGCCTGCGCTTCATCGAGAACCCGCGCGACCGCATCGCCGGTTTTCGCGTGTTGCTGCTCCTGCCCGGTTTCGGTCCGGCCACGGCGACGCGCCTGCTCGATCGCGTCGGCAACGTCGACGCCGACGCCATCCAATCGTTCGCACCGCCGCCGCGCGCCGAGGCGGCGTGGCGGCCGTTTGCCGAACTCGTGCGCTCACTCGCGCGGCGCGAAGCCGGCTGGCCGGCCGAGCTGGCGCAGGTGCGCAGCTGGTACGAGCCGCACCTCGAGCGCATTCATGACGACGCCCATTTGCGCGCCGCCGATCTCGTCCAGCTCGAGCAGATCGCCGCCGCCTATCCGTCGCGCGAGCGGTTTCTCACGGAACTCACGCTCAATCCGCCGGAAGCGACGAGCGACGAGGCCGGCGCGCCGCTGCTCGACGAGGACTATCTCGTCCTCTCCACCATCCACTCGGCCAAGGGCCAGGAGTGGCGCGCGGTGTTCGTGCTCAACGCGGTCGACGGGTGCGTGCCCTCCGACCTTGCGACCGGAACGCCGGCGGAAATCGAGGAGGAGCGGCGGCTGCTCTACGTGGCGATGACCCGCGCCAAGGATCATCTCGACATCATCGTGCCGCAGCGTTTCTACACGCATCGACAAACAAAGAACGGCGACCAGCACGTCTATGCGTCGCGCACGCGGTTCATGCCGGCGTCGCTTCTGCCGCTGTTCGAGTCGCGCACGTGGCCGACCGTCGCCATATCGCCGGCCGCCAAGAAGCCGTCCCGCGCGGGCCCGCAGGTCGACATTGCGGCGCGCATGCGCGGCATGTGGCGCTGATTCTGCCGCATCGCGGCCGGGGCCCCGCCCCAATCGACGTGCATGCTGCGCTCATTGATTCGCGCTTTCGACCGCAATGCAGGGGGCGCTTCGCCATAGGAGGCGGCTCATGAAGACCGTGGTTGCGTTCTGCGCCGTTCTCGTCTGCCTCGGCTGCGGATCGGCGTTCGCCGCGCCGGCGCGCACCAACGCGCGCACTCCGTTCGATGAACTCGTCCCGCGTCCGCCGGGCTCGATCCCGCACGTGCGATCGACGCGCGCGGCGGCGATGGCTCCGCTGCCGCGCCCGAAACCCGTCGGCGCCCCGCGGAGCGCGCCCGCTGCGGTGCCCGGCGGCCCGGTCGTATTCCCGCCGGTTACTCCGCTGGAGTGACGGCCCCGTTCCTCTGCCGCCGCCCGAGCGGGCCGTAAGCCGGCTACGCGTGCGCCCTCTTCTCGGATATTCTCCCCCGCCTTCACCGATACCCACGCACGCATCGGGAGAAACGATCCATGACCGAAATCACGCGCCGGACCCTGGTGGCCGGGACCGCCGCTGCCACGTTTGCGCCGGGCCTCGGCGCTTCGCCCGCGTTCGCCACCGCGCCCGCCGCCGACAAGCAGGCGCCGGGCGTCTATCGCTACAAGGTGGGCGACATCGAGGTCACCGTCGTGACCGACGGCGCGCGCACCTTTCCGCTTCCGGACGGCTTCGTCCTCAACGCCAAGAAGGACGAAGTGAACCAGGCGCTCGAAGCCGCCTACATGCCGCGCGACAAGATGACGATCCACTTCGCGCCGATCGCCGTGAACACCGGATCGAAGCTCATCGTCATCGACACCGGCAACGGCGAGAAATCCTTCGCCGAAACCAAGGGCCAGACCGGGCACTTCCTCGCCAACCTGCGCGCCGCCGGCATCGACCCGCAGACGGTCGACACCGTCGTCATCTCGCATTTCCACGCCGACCACGTGAACGGCCTGCTCACCGCCGACGGCAAGCCGGCTTTCCCCACAGCGGAGGTCATGGTGCCGGCGACCGAATGGAAGTTCTGGATGGACGACGGCGAGATGAGCCGTGCCGCGCAGGGGCGCATGGCCGACCTGTTCAAGAACAATCGCCGGGTGTTCGACGCGCTCGGCCGCAAGGTGACGCCGTACGAATGGAACAAGGAGATCGTGCCCGGCATCACCGCGGTCGCGACCATCGGCCATACGCCCGGCCACACCTCCTACGTCCTCGCCTCCGGCGCCGCCAAGGTCTACGTCCAGTCGGACGTGACCAATCACCCCGACCTGTTCGCGCGCCATCCCGGCTGGCACGCCTTCTTCGATCAGGATCCGGTGCAGGCCGAGGAGACGCGCCGCAAGGTCTACGACATGATCGTGGCCGAGAAGCTGATGGTGCAGGGCTTCCACTATCCGTTCCCCGGGCTCGGCCACCTGGAGAAGGACGGCGCCGGCTACCGCGTGGTCCCGTCGGCCTGGAACCCGGTGCTGTAACGGGCCTCTGTTCGCCGCCTGCGGGCGTCCTCGGGTCGCGGCTCGCCCGGGGCGTCACCGCGCTTGAGCGGCGGCGTGTGCGGATAGTTGGCGAGCACCGCACGCAGCTTCGGCGCGCCGTTCGAATTTCATCTCGGCGAACGCGCCGGTATCATCCTGGCGGGCGCAACGGCAGAGCGGGGCGACGATTGGAATAAAAAGTATCCCGCTGCAAAGGCCCGCAGCCAATCGCCGCGGTCATTGCAGCAAATCATACCGTCGGCGCGACACTCTCCCGCCACATTGGGCGCGCACCTGCGCCGGTCGATCGATATCAGTACATCGACTCGCCGGGGAAGGTGGAGGAACAATGATTGCAGCCGCCCTGCTGGGCCTTTCGCTCGCCGTCAGCACGACCTTCGAGCCTGACGACCTCGCGCCCAACACGCACGCGAGGGCGCTGAGCCACATGAGCCCGCAGCAGAAGTTTGCCACCCTGCGGCCGTTGGTACAGTCGGCGACCGATTGCGTCGTGCATGCGATCATCGCCGATCCGCGGTTTAGCCGTTCCCCCGCCGGTGCCGACATGAACGACTTGATCGTCGCGTCGATGGCACCGTGCGCGGACGCCATGCGGAGCATGATCGACGCCCACGACCGCCTGTTCGGGGACGGATCCGGGGAAGCCTTCTTCATGGGCCCCTATCTCGAAGGCCTGCCGCTCACGGTCGACAAGATGGTCAAGGGCGCGGCCGACGATCGCAAGCCGCCGCCGCAGTGACGGCCCGGGTCGGGCGAACTTCGGAATCGGGACGCCAGGCAGGTCCTGCCGCCGTCATGGGCGGATGACGTCGACCACCGTCAGTTTGGTCGGGTCGACGATGACGACCCGGTTCTGCGCAACCGTGTATCGGTAGAACTTCGCCGACGGCGCCTCCGCCGTGACGGACTCCGGCAGCGCGTAGAGTTCGGTCGTCGGGGGAATCTGCGCCCCGACCGTGGCCGGCAGGTCGGGCGGCGGCGGCGTGCGCAGCTGGTTCTTGGCGACAGCCTGGTAGATCGCCGTGCGCTGCTGGGGCGTCAGCTCCAACGCCATGGACGGCTCGGTCATTGCGCCGGTTTGCGCCGCGGCAAGGGCGATACCGGCCCCCAGCATGAGCGCGACCGTGCCGGCCGTCAGCCTGAGGTTCATGGCACCCCTCCCGTAGACGCAACGGCGAGGGTGCGCTTTGGGTTCCTCGACGAACTCCCCCCGGCCGTGCTGAAGGTATCTACGTGCTCCTGCCCCGGCTCGGTTTGAACCGGCGGGCGCCGCGCCGCGACCAACCGTTGACCATGTCCGGTCACGGCCGCGCAGGAGTCCGCCATGCACCTATCCCGTCTTCTCGCCTTCGTGGCGATCCTGTCGACCCTTTCGACGGTCCCGGCCCCGGCCGGTAGCGCGCCGGACGCCGCCGGATCCTGCGGTCTCGCCATCGCGATACAGGACCCCGACATCCGCGCCGCATTCGCGCGCTTCGACCGCAACCAATCGGCGGCAGCCGCCAAGGCCTGTGCCTACTTCCGCAACGACATGCCGGCCGCGGTGGCAGCGCGCTGAGGCCGGTTCAGTCGCAGCGCGGCCTTACAACCAGCGGCAGCGCGTAAGAAATCATCAACACAATTAACGGTAAATGCGAGCGGACGGAGCCCGCTCCATGGACGATTCGCCCAACCGCCTCCTCGCCGAGGGCTTCTATCGCGCGCTCGCCTCACGCGATGGCCGCCGGATCGGGGCGTTCCTGAGCAACGACGTCGACTGGATGAGCATCGGCCCGGTCGAAATGCTCAGCTTCTGCGGGCCGCGCCGCGGCAAGGCGGCGGTCGTCGAGGTGTTCGAGCACCTGATCCCGGCGGTCGTCGATGTGACCGCCTGCGTCACCGATGTCCTGCTGGTCGACGGCGACCGTGCGGCGGGGCTCAACCGGATCACCGCGCGACTGCATGCCACCGGCCGCGTCATCACTTGCCGGCTGGCGAACTTCCTGCGTTTCCGTCACGGCAAGATTTGCGAGTACCGCTCGCTGATGGACAGCTACGCCACGGTCGAGCAATTCATCGGACAACGGCTCGACCTGCATCACGGCATCCCGCCCATATCCCCGGACCTGATCCCGTTCGCCGCCGGCACCGATCTGACCTGGCGGTAGACGGACGACGGAACGCGGAACGCGGGCATATCTGTCCTCCGTCCTCCGGTTATCCGGAATCGGGCTGCCCCGGTGAGCGCCCGCGACTAGCGTCGGCCCATTCGTCCGGAGGCCGACGTGACCGAGACCGTCAATCGCACCATGGCGCCCCGCGAATGGGGCATGCTTTTCCTCCTCTCCCTGCTGTGGGGCGGATCCTTTTTCTGCACCGGCGTCGCCGTGAAGGCGTTGCCGCCGCTCACCATCGTCGCGCTGCGCGTCGGCCTTGCGGCATTGCTTCTGCTCGCCGTCGCGCGCGCGACCGGCATGCGCATGCCACGCGACCGGGCCAGCTGGACGGCCTTGGGCAGCATGGGCCTGCTCAATAATGTCGTTCCGTTTTGCCTGCTGGTGTGGGGCCAGACCCGCATCGCCAGCGGCCTCGCCGCGATCCTCAATGCCACCACGCCGTTGTGGACGGTCATCGTCGCCCACCTGCTGACGCCCGACGAGAAGATGACCGGCAAGCGCCTTGCCGGCGTCGCGCTCGGCTTCGTCGGCGTCCTCGTCCTGATCGGGCCCGACGCGCTTGCGGGATTGAAAGCAAACCTGCCGGCCCAGATCGCTTGTCTCGGCGCCACCGTCTCCTATGCGTTTGCGGGCGTCTACGGGCGCCGCTTCCGGCGGATGGGAATTTCGCCCATGGCGACCGCCGCCGGCCAAACCGTCGCCTCGAGCGTGATGCTCGTTCCGGTGGCCGTGATCGTCGATCGCCCATGGACCCTGGCTGCGCCGGGCCTGCCCACGTGGGCCGCCATCGTGGGCATAGCCGCGCTCTCGACCGCCCTTGCCTACGTCATCTACTTCCGCGTCCTCGCCACCGCGGGTGCAACCAACCTGCTGCTGGTGACGTTTCTCATCCCGGTGAGCGCGATCGTGCTCGGCGCCGGCGTGCTGGGCGAGCAGCTTCCCGCGCGGGATTTTTTCGGAATGGCCTTGGTCGGCCTCGGGCTTCTTGCCATCGATGGCCGGGTAGTGGCGTGGCGGCGCCGCGGCCGTCCGCCGCGGCCGGTCGCGCAGCCCCGGAGGGTCCCATGACGGCAGCTCTGACCGAAACGGCGCAGGCGAAGCCGCGGTCGTGGCCCGCCGCGATCGCGTGGGATCGCGTGCTCGGCGATCTCGATGCCGCCGGCCACGCAGTGGTCTCCGGCGTGCTCGACGCGCAGCAATGCGCCGCGGTGGCGGGTCTCTACCAGCAGCCGGACGCGTTCCGCAGCCACATCGTGATGCAGCGCCACGGGTTCGGCCAAGGCGAGTACCGGTATTTCGCCTATCCGCTGCCGCAGATCGTGGCGCGGCTGCGCGAGGCCGCCTATCCGCCGCTCGCGCGGCTTGCCAACGCGTGGAACGAACATCTCGGCTTGGCCGAAGAATATCCGCCGACCCTTGCGGCCTTCACGGCGCGCTGCCACGCGCGCGGCCAGACCCGCCCGACGCCGCTGCTGCTCAATTACGGTCCCGGCGACTACAACCGGCTGCACCAGGACCTCTACGGCGACCTCTACTTTCCGATCCAGATGGTCGTGCTGCTGAGCGAGCCGGGCCGCGATTTCACCGGCGGCGAGTTCGTGCTGACCGAGCTCAAGCCGCGCATGCAGTCGCGCGTCGAGGTCGTGCCGCTGCGCCGGGGCGACGCCTGCCTGTTTGCCGTCAATCACCATCCGGCCAAGGGCACCCGCGGCTATTACCGCGCCGGCATGCGCCACGGCGTCAGCCAAGTGCGCTCGGGCCACCGGATGACCCTCGGCATCATCTTCCACGACGCCCAATAGAGCATGATCCCGAAAAGTGGGTACCGGTTTTCGGAAAAGATCATGCTTCTGCAATAACCTAAAGCGGGATGGCGATGCGAAAGAAAGCTCTCTCGCTTTAGAGGAGCGCACAGGCGCGGCGTGGCCGGCGCGCCACACACCGCCCGCGATCGGCCGTCCGCGGCCGCCGGCCTCTTGACCCTCGTCGGCCTGCGCGGCACCGTCGCGGGACGGACAGGGAGCCGAGGCATGGGCAGAAGCCGCGTTGCCGCCCCGCTGCTGGGCGCATTGTTTGTGGCCGTCACGGCCATGCCCGCCGGCGCCGCCAACCCGTTCGAGATGAACTTCTGGCTGTCGGGCCCGCGCTACGACGGCGTGCTGCCGCCGTGCGAATCCGCCTACGTGCTCGACCGCATCAGGAGCCGGTTCGCCAGCAAGGAGGGCCGCTTCTGGAACTCCGATTTGCGCATCCTCGGCTTCGACCAACTGCGCGAAACGGCGTTTCGGCCGTGGGCGCCGCAGACCATCCCGCGGCGCTTTTGCAGCGCCATCGCACTCACCTCGGACGGCCAACGCCGGCCACTGCATTATTCGATCGGCGAGGGCACCGGGATGATCGGGGCGAGCTGGGGAGTGGAATGGTGCGTCGACGGCACCGACCGCAACTGGGCGTATAACCCCGGCTGCGCCATGGCCCGCCCCTGAGCCGGCGGGCGCGGTCCACAAACGATCCTCTTACGTTCTATTTTGTTCTTGTAATGTTCCTTACGCTGCGCTATAGGCCATTAGTGTACAATGTCTAGTTAGGGAGAATGCCATGGTCCCGTTACCGAAGTCCCGGCGTGCCTTCTCCATGCGTCTGCTGTCGCGCCTTGCCGCTGCAGCCCCGATTGCCGTCTGCCTGCTCGTCCTGTCCGCCGCGGCGCTCCCGGCGCAGGACGCGCGGCAGAATAATCCCGGCGAGTTCGACTTCTATGTGCTCTCCTTGTCGTGGTCGCCGTCGTTCTGCGATGCCGCCGGCGAACGCGCCCAGCAGCAGGCCGAATGCGGCGAGCGGCCCTATTCCTTCGTGGTGCACGGCCTCTGGCCGCAATACGAGAAGGGGTTCCCGGAATATTGTCAGGTGCCGGCGCCGCGCCTCGACCGCAACATCATCTCCTCGATGCTCGACCTGATGCCCGCCCCCCGGCTCATCTTCCGCGAATGGGACCGGCACGGCACCTGCTCCGGCCTCGCCGCGCGCGCCTATTTCGAGACCGTGCGCAAGGCGCGCGCCATCGTGAAAATTCCGCCCGAATTCCTCGAGGTGAAATCCGAGCTGACGGTCACGCCCGATGCCGTCGAAGAGGCGTTCACCAAGGCCAATCCCGGCCTGAGCCGCGGCGCGATCGCGGTCGGCTGCGATAACAAGCGGCTGCGCGA
>DASZJC010000055.1:0-3640 GCA_035948495.1 Xanthobacteraceae bacterium
CGGTACGGGTGATTATGTTGAGCTTGCATCCGCCGGAGGATTGCGTCGATGCGCAAAGGTACCCTTGCTGAGTTCTTCGCCGCCTCGCCGCTCGCGGGATCTGGTCTCAAGATCGAGCGCCTGAACGGTGGACTCCGTGAAATTGAATGGGCGATAGCGGCAGGGGTCGACGTGGCACCTCCACATCAACCCACGGCACAATGAAACGGCGCTCCTCGCGCACGATGATTTGGATCAGCGTAAACGGCGGCCTAAGCAAACGCTTTAAGTGATCGGTTTATCCTTTGCCCGGCGTTGAGCGGCGCGCACGGCCCCGCTCGCACAATTTCCCAATTGCCCCATAGTGTTGCGGCCGATTTGCCGGCGCGGACAATGCGCCATGACGT
Source organism: Xanthobacteraceae bacterium (assembly GCA_035948495.1). Taxonomy (GTDB): domain Bacteria; phylum Pseudomonadota; class Alphaproteobacteria; order Rhizobiales; family Xanthobacteraceae; genus AP-16. The sequence goes on from DASZJC010000055.1 coordinate 387, forward strand.
GGTCTCCATCTATTCGAAATTATATTTATATTTCAATAAGTTAAATTTTACCTCCTGCGTGCTTTTGCGTATGGTTCTGGCGTTGCCGGATCACTGGAGGCACGCCATGTCCACCTCGCATTCCGTCGCGCAGGTCGTCGCCCAGACCGCGGCCGAGCTCGACGATGCCTTCGAGATCGCCGATCCGATCCCCAGCAACGTCTATTTCCTGCATGCGCGCCGGCCGGCCAAGCCGCGGCCGACGACGATCGCCGAATGCGTGCCGCTCGTTGCGGTCGCCACCGAATTCGTCCGCCGCGGCCCCGACGATCTGAGCATCGCCGCCGTCGAAGCCTACCGCGCCAAGGCGCTCGAGCTCTTGGCCGACGTCAAACCCGTGATCGAAAGCCGGGCGCGGCTGAGCCTCGACGATTGGGCCGCCGACATGATCGCCCAGCCCACGATCGCCCGCAGCCTGACCTGAAGCCGAGAACGACCAGCACCGCCAGCAACCGAGGGAGCCACTGCCATGTCGACACCCACCACCCAGCTAGTCGCCCGTCTGGCCGACGCATTCGAGTTCATGATGGACGGCAAGGTCGAAGCGACGCCGCTTGCCATTCTGCAGGACGCGGTGGAGACGGCAGAGACTCCGAGCATCGCCGAGTGCGTGCCGCTCATGGCGATCGCGCTCGAGCTGATCGCCCGCGGTCCGACCACCATCAGCATCGAGGGCGTGGAAAGCTTCCGCACCAAAATCCTGCATCTGCTCTCGCACATCCGTCCGGTGATCGAGAACGAAGCAAAAATCTCGCTTGCCGACTGGACCGACCGGCTCGCCGCCGAGCCGCAGGTCCAGCGCCGCGCCGCGTAAGCGCCGGCACGCCGATCAACATGGTCATGGCCGGGCTTGTCCCGGCCATCCCCGTCTTTCGTTTTGCTTGTAGTTCTAAGACGTGGATGCCCCGCACAAGGCCGGGCATGACCCCTGATAGGTCGAACGCCGATCTTTAGCGCGCGACCGGATGGGGCTCCTCGCCGTGCGGCTCGTGCGGTGATGCCGGCGCTCCCTCGAGCAGCCAGCCGTACACGAGGCCGAGCGCCACGCCGTAGAGGACGTGGACGATCAAGGTCGCAACGATCACGGTCGGGCCGAGGTCGATCGCAAGGGCACCGACGAGGACGAGCACGGCCGCACCGCTGATCACGACGATCCAGGCGCCGAGCGCGAATACGAGGCCGCGCTGCCACGCCGGGCCGCGCAGGTAGTCGTGCAGCACGGAAAAGCCGATGCCCCAGATCACGGTGCCGACGAAGAAATGCAGCACCCATGCGACCGGCGGCAACGCGGGAAAAATGTTGGGCGCAAATAATTCGATCGGGTCAAGCAGCACCGACAGGGCGAACGTCACCACGAAGCCCGCGATGATGCCCTTGCCGATCGTACTCTCGACCTTGTCGACCTTGTCCATGGCCGCACCCGTGTCCCTCGGTGCGGATGTAATCCGCCCCGGTCCGGTTTCGACCCCCAGCCGGCGCTCGCTCGCGCGGCGCCCTTCACAATAACGCGATGATCGGTCCGATCCGGCGGCGCGAACACCGCCATTTCGGTCTGGCTGATATGCGTCCGCAGCCTGCCGCCGGCACGGCGGCCGCCCCTACCCTTCGTAACGGCCGATGATCGACACCGAACAGACGTTCTGATGCGGGAAGCCGCCGAGGTTATGGGTCAGCCCGAGCCGCGGCGCGTCCTTGCGCTGACGCTCGCCGGCGCGCCCGAGCATCTGCAGATAGATTTCGTAGATCATGCGCAAGCCCGAGGCGCCGATCGGGTGGCCGAAGCATTTGAGCCCGCCGTCGATCTGGCATGGCACGCTGCCGCCGGCGTCGTAGAAGCCGTCGAGCACGTCGTGGATCGCCCGGCCCTCCTCCGATATGTGCAGGTCCTCCATGGTGACGAGTTCCGTCACCGAGAAGCAGTCGTGCACCTCGATCAGGCTCAGCTCCTCGCGCGGGTTGTTCACGTCGGCTTCCTGGTAGGCGCGCGTCGAGGCGACGCGGGTGGTCGCGAAATAGCTGCCGTCCCAGGAATTGTGCTGCGCCTCGAGCCCGTTCGACACGGACAGCTGCAGCGCCTTGACGGCGACGATGTCGCGCTTGCCCATGGTACGCGCGATCTCCGGGGTCGTGACGATGGCGCAGGCGGCGCCGTCGCTCACCCCGCAGCAGTCGTAGAGCCCGAGCGGCTCGGCGACCATCGGGGCATTGAGCACGGTCTCGACGCTGATGCGGTTGCGCAGGTGGGCCTTGGGATTGCGCGCGCCGTTGTCGTGGCTCTTGACCGAGATGTGCGCCATGGCGCGCTTGAGGTCGCCGCCGTCAACCCCGTGCTTCGCCCGATAGGCGGCGGCGAGTTGCGCGAAGCTGCCGGGCGCCGAGAGGTTCGGCCAGGTCATGTTGTTGAGGACGCCGCGGCTGCGCTGCGGCAGGCCGCCGTAGCCGGTGTCCTTGAGCTTCTCGACGCCGAGCGCGAGCGCGATGTCGGCGGCGCCCGAGGCGACCGCATAGACCGCGCCGCGGAACGCTTCGGTGCCGCTGGCGCAGAAATTCTCCACCCGGGTGACCGGGATGAACGGCAGGCGCAGGGCGCGGGCGAGCGGCACCGCCGACTTGCCCACGTGCTGGTCCTCGATCGCGGTTGCGAGCCACGCCGCGTCGATCTGTTTGGTCTCGATGCCGGCATCGGCGATCGCCTCGAGATAGGCCTCGACCATGAGGTCGTCGGCCTCCGCGTCCCAGCGCTCGCCGAACTGCGAGCAGCCCATGCCGAGAATGACGACCTTGTCCTTGATGCCGCGGGGCATGGAACCTCCGGTCAGTGATCAGTCATCAGTGATCAGTCATCAGTGATCAGTAGCAGAAATCGGTAATTCGAACCAGTGATCTGCTTCTGGTCACTGATCACTGATCGCCGTGACAGGGGCGGCCTTCCAGAAATAGCGCCGGAAGTGGCGTTGCGCATCGACGTCCTTGATGCGGAACATCATGCGCATCGGCTGACCCACGGCGAGCGACTCGGCGTCGACGTCGGTGAAGTCGATCATAACACGCCCGCCGGCATCGAACTGGATCATTCCGTAGCAGGCGGGCGGGTCGGGCGAATAGGTCAGCCGGTCGGCCGTATAGGAGTTGATGCGCCCCGTCATCTCGGCGAACGGATGCGGCTCCTGGGTGTGCACCGCGTTGCAGTTCGGGTTGACGCAGATCGCGCTGCG
>DASZJC010000056.1:0-1879 GCA_035948495.1 Xanthobacteraceae bacterium
TCGCGGCCGGGCTCCGACAGCGGCACCACGGCAACGCCGCGGTTGTCGGCTTCGGCGCGCGCGATCAGATCCTCGGCCGTGCGCATGCGCGCGTTCCACGCCGCGGCGGCGGTCCAGCCGTCGTCGATCAGAAGCGCAATCGGGGCCGCGCCGGTCGCGGTTTCGAGCGGCGGGTTCCACTGCGGCCCGGCGGCCGCGATGATCACGAGCGCGGCGAGCGTCAGGCGCAACAGGGTGAGCCACCACGGCGTGCGCGCGGGCGTCTCTTCCTTCGGGGCGATGTCGAACAGCAATCGGGCGGGCGGGAAAGCGATGCGGCGCGGGCGCGGCGGCATCAGCCGCAGCAGCCACCACAAGGCCGGCAGGCTCAGCAGGCCGAGCAGGACGAGGGGCTGGGCGAAGCCGAGCGAGAGGCCGGCGATCACGCATGCCTCCCGGGCCGTGCCAGCGCGTGCCAGCGGTTGAGTCCGGTGCCGTCGGGCCCGGCGCCCATCTGCGCGTGCAGCCGCAGCAGCACTTCGCTCGCCGGGCGGTCGGTACGATGAATGCTGAAGCTCCAGCCGAGCCGGTCGGTTTCGGCGCGAATTTCGGACCGGTGCCGGTCGACGCGGGTTTCGTAATCCGGGCGCCAGGCTTCGGCGCGCCCCGCGGTGATCGCGCCGGCGCCTTCCGGCTCGATGAACTCGATGCGGCCGGAATAGGGGAACGTCTCTTCGGCGGGGTCGACGATCTGCACCACGTGGCCGCGCGCGCCGGTCGCCGACAGTTGGGCGATCGTGCGGTGGACGTCGGCGACCGGGCTCCACAGGTCGGACAGCATGACGATCTCGGCGAGCGGAGAGGGCGAGAACGATGGCGGCAGGCTCGCGCGTTCGCCGCGGTCATGCACGATCGCCTCCGCCATCTTCTCGATGACGTCGCGGCTGGCGGTCGGGCGCAGCAGGCCGGGAATCCCCACGCGCTCGCCGCCCTCGACCATCACGTGGGCGAGCGCAAACGCCACCACGAGCGCGCGATCGAGCTTGGTCTCCCACACCAGCGGCGAGGCGAAAACCATCGATGGGGAACGGTCGGGCCAGATCCACACGGTGTGCGCGGCCTCCCACTCGCGCTCGCGCACATAGAGGTGGTCGTCGCGCGCGGAGCGGCGCCAGTCGACCCGCGAGGCCGGCTCGCCCGAGATGAACCGCCGATACTGCCAGAAGTTCTCGCCCGAGCCGGCGCGGCGGCGGCCGTGCAGGCCGTGGATCACCGTCGCGGCGACCCGGCGCGCCTCGAGAATGAGCCGCGGCATGGTGGCGGCGAGCGTCCGCCCCTGGCCGGCGGCCCGCCGGGTCGATTCGATCTCGTGCGACTCGGGCTTCGGCTCGCCGGCCATCATTCACCCGATTCGCGTCTTGAGGCGGCCGATCACCGCCTCGACGGACTCGCCGTCGGCCCGTGCCGCGAAAGTGAGCGCCATGCGATGCTTGAGGACCGGCGTCGCGAGTTCGATCACATCGTCGATCGAGGGTGCGAAGCGCCCGTCGATCAGGGCGCGCGCGCGGACGGCCAGCATCAACGCCTGGCTGGCGCGCGGACCCGGGCCCCAGGCGATGAGCTTCGCGGTCGCGTCGGCGTCGGCGCCCGGTCGCGCCGAGCGCACGAGGTTGAGGATCGCCTCCACGACCGACTCGCCGACCGGCAGGCGGCGCACCAGCCGCTGTGCGGCGATCAGCTCGTCGACCGTCATGGCGGCCTTCGGCCGCGACTCCTCGGCGCCGGTGGTGTCGAACAGGATGCGCCGCTCCGCCTCGCGGTCGGGGTAATCGACGTCGACCTCCATGAGGAAGCGATCGAGTTGGGCTTCGGGCAGCGGGTAGGTGCCTTCCTGCTCGAG
>DASZJC010000057.1:0-8908 GCA_035948495.1 Xanthobacteraceae bacterium
TGCGCGCCTGCGCGATCGCAACGATTTCGGCGTGGCGCGAGACGTCATCCTCGCGCACGGCGCAGTTCACGGATTCGGCCAGAATCTCCGGGCCCCGCGCGACCAGGCTGCCGAACGGACGCTCGCCCGCCGCCGCCCCCACGCGTGACAGCTCAATGCAACGGGCCATCATGCGCCGGTCGACGACCTCGCGCGCGGAAAAGATCCCCACTTTCATCGGGAAAGTCCCCCATCCCGCCCCCTGAGCCACGCGTCCCCGTGCGCAGCGCCGCCATAATAATCCACACTTGGACTATTTGTGGACGGGCTCGCATCTTGATTCGGGCAAGACGCGGGCGGCGCGGCGATGTTGAACGCGGGCGCACCCGCCTTTTCCCTGCCCGGTTCGCCTCGCACTCGTGGTCGGCTGGCGGAGAATCGGCATGTGGCAGCGGCGCACGGGCTATACGGTGCTCGCGGTTTACGGAGCGTTAACGATTTTCGCCGCCCGCCTGCCGGCGCGCCGGCTTTTCCGGCGATCTTGGCCGAGGCGCCGGCGCAATGGGCCGACGCCGACGACGTTGACGTCGAGCTAATCCTTGCCGTCGACGTGTCCTATTCGATGGATCCGGACGAGCAGGCGCTCCAACGCGAAGGCTACGTTTTCGCGCTCACGGCGGCCGCGCCGGCGCCGCGCATCTCCTGCACGATCGGCGAGCCCATGTGGCAGCAGCGCTGGGGCAACGGCCTCGACATGCGGTAGAGCGTTTTGCGACAAAGTGATACCGGTGTACTGCAGAGAAATGCGACCTGACCAAGAATCGAGAGCCGGGACCATCGATCGCCCGGCAAATGAAGGGAGGAAGTCATGGCAGACTCCGTCTACAAGATCATCGAACTGGTCGGCACCAGCACCGAATCCTGGGAGAAGGCCGCCAAAGCCGCCGTCGACCGGGCCGCGAAGTCGTTGCGCGACCTGCGCGTCGCCGAGGTTGCCGAGCTCGACCTGGTGATGAACGACAAGGGCAAAGTCGAAGCCTATCGCGCGAAGGTCAAGGTCTCGTTCAAGTACGAGGGCAAGGAGTAATCAGCGCGCAAACCGCGCGACGATCTCCACGTGCGGCGAATAACGGAACTGGTCGACCGGCGTGACGGCCACAAGCCGGTAGCCGCCGTCGACGAGCAGCCGGGCATCGCGCGCGAAAGTCGCCGGATTGCACGACGCCGCGATCGCCACGGGCACCTTCGACTCGGCGAGCGCACGCGCCTGCGCCTGCGCACCCTGGCGCGGCGGGTCGAACACGACCGCGTCGAACCGCGCCAGTTCCGCCGCAACGAGCGGGCGGCGGAAGAGGTCGCGCACGTGGGCCTCGATCGGCTTGAGCCCGCGGGCGCCCGCGGCTTGGCGCAGCGCCGCGATCGCCGCTGCGTCGCTGTCGACCGCGCTCACGCGCGCGCGCTCGGCGAGACGCAACGCAAAGGGACCGACGCCGGCGAACAAATCGCCGACGATGCGGGCGTCACCCGCATAGGCGATGACGAGCCGCGCGAGCGTCGCCTCGCCCTCGGCGGTCGCCTGCAGAAACGCCCCTGGCGGCAGCGCCACCTGGGCGCGGCCCATGCGCAAGGTCGGCGTCGCGCGCTGCGCGATCAATTCGCCGTGCCGGGTAAGCCGCGCCAGCCGGTGCGCTTGCGCCAAGCCGGCGAGCCGCGCGATCAGCGCCGGCGGCAGCGGACCCGATCCGCGCACGTCGATATCGAGACCGGGTTCGCTCGCGGTGACCTGGATGTCGAGGGGCTTGCGTTCCGGCCGGAGCACCTCGGCGAGTGCCCACGCAGCTTCGATGGCGCCGGTAAGTTCCGGCGCCAGCACGGGGCAGAGGTCGATCGGCACCACGTGATGCGCGCGATAGGCGGTGAAGCCCACTTGCAGCACATCGTGGGTCCCGCGCCGGCCGTGAAACACCGCGCGCCTGCGGCCGGCTCCATGGGCGTCGATGAGATCGCCGACCGGCGCCTCGAGCCCCGCCTGCGCCAGCGCGGCGACCACGAGGTCGCGCTTCCAGGCGCGATAGCGCGCCGTCTCCCAGTGCTGGAGCGCGCAGCCGCCGCACACGCCGAAATGCGGACAGATCGGCGGGATGCGCTCGGCGCTTGCGATCTCGATCCGCACCGCGTGACGCCGGTCGGGATGACCGGGAAATGGCTCGACTTCGACGGCCTCGCCCGGCAGCACATAGGGCACGTAGAGCGGGCCCTGAGGCCCGTCGGCGATGCCGTCGCCGCGATGCCCGAGCCGGTTGATGAGAAGCCGCTCAATCACGCGAGGCCCCGAGCAGGAACTCGTGATTGCCGTCGCCGCCGACAATCGGCGAGGGGATGACGCCGGCGACGGTCCAGCCGAGCGCCGCCACGAAACCGGCGACGTCCTCGCACACGGCGGTGTGGACCTGCGGGTCGCGCACGATCCCTTTCTTGAGGGCGCGGCGCCCGGCCTCGAACTGCGGCTTGACGAGCGCGACCAGCCGGGCGGGCGTCCGCACCAGTGCGATCGCGGCCGGCAGCACCAGCTTGAGCGAGATGAAGCTCACGTCGACCGCCAGGAAATCCGGCGGCTCCGGCAGGCGGGCGGGATCGAGGCCGCGGATGTCGGTCTCCTCGAAGGCAACGACGCCCGGCGCATCGCGCAGGCTCGGATGAAACTGGCCCCGGCCCACGTCGACCGCGTAGACGCGCCGCGCGCCGCGCGCGAGCAGGACTTGGGTGAAGCCGCCGGTCGAAGCGCCGACGTCGAGGCAGACACGCCCGGCCGGATCGAAGCCGAAGTGATCGAGCGCCGCCGCGAGCTTGACGCCGCCGCGCGAGACCCACGGGTGGGCCGCCTGGGCGCGCAGCGCCGCACTGATCGGAATCGCATCGGATGCCTTGCGCACCGGCGCGTCGTCGGCGCTGACGAGTCCGGCCGCGATCGCCGCCTGCGCCTTGGCGCGGCTCTCGAACAGCCCGCGCTCGACCAGGAGCCGGTCGGCGCGCCGCCGCGCGGTCATTGCGCCGCGCCTGGCGGCGGATGACTTCTGTTCACTTGCCATCCGGTGTCGTCGTCGGCTCACTCAGGTATTGGACGACTGCAAATCGGACGATTGAAATAATCGTTGCGCGCAAAACCCGCGTTTGCAGGACGGCCCGCTACGAAGGTAAGATGCAAGATTGGGTCAAGCAACCGTCCAGATACGGCGCGCGTTTTCGGGATCAGGCTCTAGTCCGGCCGTATGGCCGGCGCAATCGGAGCAGCCGCAATGAGCACTGCAGACCGGCAGGCGGCGCCGCCGGATGACGCGCCCCGCAGGGGCTTCTGGCTCAGGGAACTGCCGTTCAGCGCGGTCTTGATCCTGACCGTGGCCGGCGTCGCCTATACGAGCTTCTCGAAAAACCCGATCACCGTCTATTGGGAGCTTCTCGCTCCGGTCATCGGGCTCGTTTGCATTGGTTACGGATGGCCGAGCGCGAACGACAGGGCGGCGCGAATTCGGTTGATCGCGACGCAGGCGTTGCACTGGTTTGCTTTTCTTTTGGTGATAAACATGATGCTGTTGACGAGCGTGCAGAGGGTCTTCAGCTCTAGCGCGACCGGGCTTGCGATTTTCACCTTGCTGGCGCTCGGCACCTTCACCGCCGGCGTGCATGTCCTCTCCTGGCAGGTGTGCCTGCTGGGGTTGATCATGGCGCTTGGCGTACCGGTGATTGCCTGGATCGAAAACTCGGTTTTGATTTTCGTATTGATCGTCGCCGTGGCCGTCGCTATCGGCGTGGTGGTGTGGTGGCGCTGGCATCAACGGCGCGCCGCCTCGCCGATCGGCGCATGACGGTCATCCGTCGTCATCGCGCTGCAATTAGAGCATGATGGCGAAAAAGCCTGCCCCGCACTTGATGTAGGGTGGACACTGGTTTTCGGGATCATGCTCTAGCGCTGCAATGATCGATCAGCCGGTCGATGAACGCGCCGCATTTTTCGAGTTCGGAAACGGCGATGAACTCGTCGGCCTTGTGCGCCTGGTCGATCGAGCCCGGGCCGACCACCACGGACGGGATGCCGTCGGCCGCATAGCCGCCCGCCTCGGTGCCGAACGCGACCTTGGCGAGATCGTTGCGGCCGGAAAACGCCGTGCTCAGGCCGACGATGGCGGAGGCCGGCGAGGTGTCGAGGCCCGGGAAGCTCGAGCGGTCGCGCAGCGCGATGCCGGCTTCCGGGGCGACCGCCTTCATCTGCGGCTCGAGCACGTCGTGCGCGTAACTCGCGACCTCCCCGGCCAGCGCATCCGGGTCATCCGCCGCGATGGTGCGGAACTCATACTCGAACGTGCACAGGTCGGGGACGATGTTGAGCGCCGAGCCGCCGTGGACCAAGCCGGTGTGGCCGGTCGAATGGGGAATGTCATAGAGCGGATCGCGCGGGCCCTCGCGCGCGAGGCGGTCGGCGACCTCGCGGATCTTGACGATCAGCCGCGCCGCATAGTCGACCGCGTTGACGCCGAACGGGGCGAGCGAAGAGTGGCAGGTCCGCCCGCGCACGGTCGCATGGACCGAGCGCTTGGCCTTGTGCCCGATCACCACCTGCATGCAGGTCGGCTCGCCGACGAAGCAGGCGGCCGGCTTGACCGGCGCGTCGTGCAGGCGGGCGATGATGCCGCGCACGCCGATGCAGCCGACCTCCTCGTCGTACGAGAGCGCGAGATGGATCGGCTGCTTGAGCTTGCGCGCGAGCATGTCCGGCACGGCGGCGAGGCAGCAGGCGACGAAACCCTTCATGTCGGCGGCGCCGCGGCCGTAGAGGCGTCCATCCCGTTTGGTCAGCCGGAACGGATCGCTCGCCCAGTTCTGGCCGTCGACCGGAACCACGTCGGTGTGACCCGAGAGGATATAGCCGGGAACGTCGGCATTCCCGATCGTCGCCATCAGGTTGGCCTTGACGCCGGTCTCGTCGGGCACCCGCGCGTGCGCGACCCCGAGGCGGTCGAGATAGGCCTCGACCCAGCCGATCAGCTCGAGGTTTGAATTGCGGCTCGTCGTGTCGAAGCCGACGAGGCTTTCGAGAACCGAAATCGAGCGCCCGATGTCCATTGCGACCTTCTCTGCCGTGAACCGGCTGCTGTCCGATCAAAGCCCATCGGCCGGCCCCGGCGCAAGGCCGCCACAACTCGATCATTTTGCCGGGATAAGGGGGAGGTCCCAGGAGGGAGCACTATGAACCGGCTGGCGGTCATCTGCTCGCTCGCCGTCGTCCTCGCCGGGTCGGCCGAGGCACAGGAGGCGCGCACCTGGATCTTCAATTTCGATTCGGACACCGCCGTCCTGCAGTACGGCACGCCCGATTCCGACGACGCGGTCCTGGTGATCGCCTGCGAACCGGGCAAGAAGAGCATGCACATCAACGAGTTCATCGGCTCCGACGGTCTCGTTCCCGGACGCACCGCGCACCTCAAGCTCGGGAATGGGACAGCGAGCATCGACTATGCCGGCCAGACCGTCGCCAACGAGATGGACGGCACCGTCAACGTCGAAGTATCGGCGCCGGTCGACCCCAAGCTGATCGCGCTGTTGAAGACCGGCACGGCGCTCACCGTCGACATCGCCGGCAAGCAGACCTCGATTCCGCTCAAGGGCGCCGCGCCCCATGTCGCCGATTTCGAGAAAGCGTGCCTCCAGCCCTGACGCAGTGCCCCCGACCCATCGTCGGCCCTCGTTGTCGCGCGCACAGCCCGTCGATTGACGCATGAAAGCGCGACACCTAGCTTCGGAACGACAAAATCCGCCCCTCCTCGGCTAGGGAGACGTCCGTGCCGATTGCACAATCGCCCAGGAAGGATGCCGAGACAGAGCCCGTTGCCGATCGCAGCGCGCGGCGCATCCTGTGCGTCTTCCCGCGCTACACGCCCGCGTTCGGCATGTTCGAGCACGCGTACCCGCTCACCGACGGCGTGCGCGCCCTCATGCCGCCGCAAGGTCTGCTGGTGGTCGCCGCCGCGCTACCCCGTTCCTGGCAGGTTCGTTTCGTGGACGAGAACCTGCGGCCGGCGGGCCGCGAGGACTTCGCGTGGGCCGACGCCGTGTTCGTGAGCGGAATGCACGCGCAACGGCGCCAGATCGACGATGTGCGCCGCCGCGCCCACGCCGCGGGCCGAACCGCCGTGCTGGGCGGCTCCTCGGTCTCCGCCTGCCCACAGAACTACCGCGAGTTCGATTACCTGCATGTGGGCGAACTCGGCGACGCGACCGAGGAACTGATCGAGCGGCTGGCGCGCGACCCGTCACGGCCCGACCGTCAGGTGGTGCTCGTCACGCGCGAGCGCCGCGACCTGTGCGACTTCCCGCTCCCCGCCTACGAGCTCGCGGAGCTCAACCGCTACCTGACCGGCAGCATCCAGTACTCCAGCGGCTGTCCCTACCAATGCGAGTTTTGCGACATCCCCGCCCTGTACGGCCGCACTCCACGCTTGAAGACGCCCGCCCAGGTCACGGCCGAGCTCGATAAGATGCGCGCCTGCGGGTTCTCGGGCGCCGCCTATTTCGTCGACGACAATTTCATCGCCCACCGCCGCGCCGTGCGCGAGCTGCTGCCGCATCTCGTCGCGTGGCAGCGGCGAAACGGTTACCCGTTCGCCTTTTCGTGCGAAGCGACGCTCAACATCGCCAAGCGCCCGGAGATCCTCGAGCTGATGCGCGAGGCGCTGTTCGAGACCGTGTTCTGCGGCATCGAGACGCCCGAGCCGGACGCGCTGCGGGCGATCGCCAAAGAGCACAACATGATGGTGCCCATCCTCGAGGCGGTGCGCACCCTCAACCGCTACGGCCTGGAGATCACCTCGGGCATCATCCTCGGCCTCGACACCGACACCCCGGACACCGGCAACCGCATCCTCGGCTTCATCGAGCAGTCGCGCATCCCGATGCTGACGATCAACCTGCTGCAGGCGCTGCCGCGAACCCCGCTGTGGGACCGGCTCGAGCGCGAAGGGCGGCTGGTCGAGGACGACGCGCGTGATTCGAACGTGGCGTTCCGCTTGCCCTATTCCGACGTGCTGGCGACGTGGCGTGACTGCATGGCGCGCGCTTACGCGCCCAAGGCGCTGTTCGACCGTTACCGGCATCAGGTCGCAGCAACCTATCCCAATCGGTTGCGGCCAGCGTACGGCCGCGAGCGGACATCCTGGCGCAACGTGCGGCGCGGTCTCGTCATGCTGGGCCGCGTCCTGTGGCACGCGGGGCTGCGCAGCGACTACCGCGCGGAATTCTGGAAATTCGTCTGGCCGCTTCTGCTGCGCGGCGAGCTGGCGCACGTCATTCGTGTCGGCCTGATGGCGCACCACATGATCGTGTCGGCGCGCGAGGCTTCCGCCGGGCGCCAGACCGCGTCGCATTATTCGACCAGGATCAGCGACGTGTCGGTGGCCGCGGGGTAGCTTTTCAATAACCGACCCCCATCGTAACCCCGCCGCTGCTCGTCGCGACGTTGGTTCTTGGCGCCTGCGCCGTTTGCGATCCGTTGGGGTGCTGGACGCTTGTTGGGGCAGCCGCACGATCCGTGCCGAGGGTGCCGCTGCCCGCGGCGGGCCCCGCCGTCTGGCACCCCATCAGCACGATCGCCAGCGCCGCCGGGGCGAAACGGCCGATCAATGTCAGCGTGCGTAGCGGCAGCATCACCGCGGCCTCGCCGGCTAAATGAGGTTGAGCCGGTGGTGCAATAAAGCGTTAACCTTGACGAAAGGTTAATCGGCAAGTGTTGCGTTTGCGCAGATTGCCGCTGAACCGGGCGGCGCCGGCCGTCTGGCGGATTAGAATCCGACCCCGATGGTGGTTCCGTGTCCGCCGCCACCGCCACCGCCGGAAGAACGCGAGGCTTCCTGCCTCACCCGCGGCTGCGGACGCGAAGAAGACCTGCCCTCGCTGCGGCGAGCCTCATGGCGGGACGCCGGCCTCTCCCGCTCGGCTCTCGCCTTCTCGCGAGCCGGCTTTTCCTCGTGATGCTTGGCATGGCGGCGCGACTCCGGCTCCTGTTCCTCGCGCCGGTGACGGGCAACGGGGGCGGACTTTTCCTCGGCGACGCACTGTTCGCCCTCGGCCACCTGTCCGGGCGGGCATGCGAGCGGGCAAACCCGCGCCGGCTGGCTCTTCAGCTCGGAAACCAAGGCGTCGGTGAGCTCGACCTCCGTGCGGGGCCGGCCTTGCTGCGCCTGATACCGCTCCAACGCCGCCTTGGTGCTCGCTCCCAACGAGCCGTCGATGACGCCGCCGAAGCATCCGAGCCGAGCCAACTCCTGCTGCGCCGCGCGCACCGGCTCGGAGCCGTTGACATCCGGTCCGCCGGTCGCCTGCTCGAGCGCCGCGACCACGACCGGACGAAGCCGCTCGCAGGTTAACTGCTGCTCGAACTGCTTGAGGTCGTCCCGCGACTTGCTGGCCTGCAGGGCGGAGAACCGGTCCTCTTCACGCTTGCAGGCGTCCTGCTTGGCACGCTCCGCATCCGCAAGCTTGCGCTGGCGCTCTTCTTCCTGGCGCTTGAGGGCGGCTTCCCGCTCGGCCTTCGACCGCGCCGCTTCCGCGGCCTTGGCCTCTTCCCGTGCCTGCTTGAGGGCGGCTTCACGCTCGGCCTTCGACCGCGCGGCCTCGGCTATCTTCTGCTGGCGCTCCTCTTCCTCGCGCTTGCGGGCGGCTTCGCGCTCGGCCTTCGCCCGCGCCGCTTCCGCGGCCTTCGACTCTTCCTGTGCTCGCTTGAGGGCGGCTTCCCGCTCGACGTTCGCCCGCGCCTCTTGTGCCTGCCGTTGGCGCTCCTCCTCGGCGCGCTTCATGGCCGCTTCGCGCTCCGTTTTCTGCCGCGCCTTCTCCTCGCGCTCCCGCGCCGTATTTTCAATCGCTTCCAAATGCGTCTGAGCTT